>JADYYF010000051.1 GCA_020853795.1 Candidatus Zixiibacteriota bacterium | reverse complement strand
TGTTATGGAAGTTAAGTGCCGCTTCGGCGTCAACTTTTCGCTTGACTTGCCGCGGGCATAAACGCTTAATTCACAGATTGTCTTTCAGATACGGAAGACCTTGTCACGCAAGCGCCTGACAAGTTTGTGGGAGAGATAAGCAACGATGTCCGCCAACCAGGTTTCACCCTGATTGTCTTCTGAAATTTACGCTCAAGGCACGCGAAAGTTTCAGCCATTTGCGGCATCGGCACTCGTGATTATGATAAAAGATTCTTTTGAACAACTCGCCGGACGGCGAGCAGGAGGTAGGTCCATGCGGATGGCGAATGTGTTGCGTAATGCGGTCCTGTTGTTGGTGCTCGGGCTCTTTGCCTCGACCAGCGTCTGGGCAGGGACGGTGGGAAAGGTCCGCGGTAAGATCACCAACAAGAAGACCAAGGAAGCCGTGCCCTTTGCCGTGGTCCAGATCGATGGTACCACCATGGGTGCACAGGCCGATGTCAACGGCGAATACATGATCATCAACGTGCCGCCGGGCGTTTACTCGGTTACGGCCAAGCTCACCGGTTACCAACCGGTGCGCACCGAGGCGGTCGACGTGCGCGTCGATCAGACGACGACGATCAACTTCGCCCTCGACGAAAGCGTGATCGAGACCGAAGCTCAGGTCGTCACGGCCCAGCGCGACCTCCTCAAATTGACCGAAACCGCCAACCTCCGGCAGATCACCGCCGAAACGATCAAGAACATGCCGGTCTCGACCGTCCAGGACGTGCTCAAGGCGCAGGTCGGCGTGGTTGAGCGCTTCGGCGAAATCCACATCCGTGGCGGCCGCAATAACGAAGTGATGTACGTCGTCGACGGTGTGTCGGTCAAAGACCCGCTCGGCGGTCTTGGCGCCGTTGATCAGGCGATGAACATCTCCGGCAACGTCATCGAAGACATGCAGATCATCAAGGGCGGTTTCGACGCCGAATACGGCAACGCCCAGTCCGGTATCGTCAACATCACCACCAAGAGCGGTTCCAACAACACCACCGCTCACCTCGAATACTTCACCGACGATTTTGGCACCGGAATTCTGAACAAGAACTCCTACAACTTCGACCGCGCCGAATTCAACCTCTCCGGACCGGAACCGTACCTCTCCAGCAAGCTGCTGCCGAGCCTCGGTATTAACTGGTTCAATGAGAAACTCTTCTATTCAATTCAGGCCGCGGCCGATAAGTCCGATAACTACGTCAACTATAAGCAGTACTTCACCGAAGCCACGTCGCGCGATTTCAAGTCGCGCTCGATTCTCGGCCTGTTCGACCTGAAAGACCGCATGAAAAACGCTTACGAAGCTCAGGTCTCGGTGCGTTACCAGGCAACGCCGAACCTTAAGTTGAATCTGCGCTACCGCGGCTCTTGGGACGACCAGACCAACTTCCAGTGGAATTACATCTACACACCCGCGACCGCGCCGATTGAACACGAGGAGTCGCAGGCCATCTCGGCGCAGTTGACGCATCAGCTCGACAAATCGACCTACTACGAGGTCACCATCTCCCGCTTCAACCGCGACTACCTGCAGATGCCGGGCGATCCGAGCCGCCCGGGCGAAGGCCTGGAGCCGGATGATTTCCTGCTGTTCGACCAGTACGAATATTTCTTCGACCGCAACGGCAACGGCAAGTTCGATCAGGCTGAACCGTTCGTCAATGCCAACGGCGATACGTCATGGCTAAACGGCGGCCCATTCTACACGTTTGGAGACGCTTTTGCTGCCGCCAATCAAGTCGCTGCCGGTCTTCCGGGATGGCCGCTGATCGCCTACGAAACCAATCAGGAGTATCGCGGCGTCAACTCGAGCTACCAGGGACAGCGCAATTCGTCCGCTACCGTCGACACGATCATTACCGACTGGAACGGCAACGGCATGGTTGACCTCTTTGAGTCGGAGCAGTTCGTCGATCTCAACGGCGACGGCAAGTGGAACGCTGGCGACTATCTGATTCAGGACACCAACGGCAACGGCAAGTACGACCCCGAGCGGGCGCAGGTGACAAACATCGACAACCCTGAACCGTATCGCGACGGTGACCAGAACCTCGGCGAGCCCTTCACCGATGTCAACCTGAACGGCGTCTATGATGCCGGTATCGATATCTTTATTCTCGCCGTCGATCCCTCCGTTAATCAGGACTTGAATCGCAACTCCAAGTACGACGGTCCGAGCGATCCGTGGCTACCCGGCACGCCGTTCCTCGATCGCAACAAGAATGGCGTCTATGATCCGCCAAACGGTCGCTACGACGCCGGCGAATCCTACGACGATTTGAATCGCAACGGCCGCTACGATGCGCGCGACGGCTTCTACGATCGCGGCCATCAGCAGTGGGCTTTCTATCAAAACCGTTCTGCCGCCCGCTGGACCGCCGACTTCAAGATCAACAAGCAGTTCAGCAAGGAGCACGACGTCAAGACCGGTCTGTCGATGGATCTCCATACCATCAAGATGGCCGACTTGCGCTATCCGAATTACTCTTACGACGGCATCCCGGACGGCGGCGCCTGGGGTGATCGCGGCGTCTTCCGCGACTTCTACACCCGCCATCCTATCACCGGTGCGGTCTTCGTGCAGGATAAGATGGAATACGGCTCGATGATTGCCAACCTCGGTTTGCGTTACGACTTCTTCATCCAGTCGTCGGAACTCAAACAGAGCGAAAGCGTCGACCAGGCGCAGGATAAGTCGATCCTGGGCTCGCAGAACCGCTTCAGCCCGCGTGTCGGTTTCTCCTATCCGATCTCCGATCGCGCCAAAGTGCAGTTTTACTACGGCCACTTCAACCAGTTGCCCGACCTCAACCTGATGTACCAGCGCGCGACGCAGGCCTCGAATGCCTTCGGCATCATCGGCAACGAGAACCTCGATTTCTCGAAGACGATTCAATACGAGTTTGGCGTCAGCTACAAGCTGTCCGAAGACTATGTCCTCGGCGTCTCCGGTTTCTACAAGGACATCTTCGGCATCATCAACTCCGTGCGCGAAGGCTCCGGCCCCAACCAGCGCAACGTCTATCAGAACTCTGACTATGCCCGTACCCGTGGCTTCGAATTCGAACTGGAGAAGACTTACGGCAACTACGTGCAGGGCATTGCGACTTACGAGTACTCCTTCGCCTTTGGCAAGAGCTCGGATGAAAACTCGAACTACTTCGACGACTTCTACAGCCGCTCAATTCCGATTCAGGAATTCCCGCTGAACTGGGACGTCCGTCATCAGCTCTCTTTGAATATCGACTTCGCGATTCCGCAGGGCGATCATCCGAGTCTGTTCGGCCTCAAGCTGCCTGATAACTGGGGCGCTAACGTGCTCTGGCAATTCGGCTCCGGCTTCCCGTATACGCCGGACAAGGATTATCCGGGCCTGCGCCTGTTGGCGGGCGAAACGCCGCAAACCAACTCGCTGCGCTATCCGTCGACCTCGGAGGTCAACATCCGCGCTTACAAGCGCTTCCCGTTCGTCGGCCTGAATTACACCGTGACGCTGTGGGTGAACAACCTCTTCGACGCGAACAATATTGACTACATCTATGGTTTGACTGGCCGGTACAATTCGGGTTCAAAGACTCCGGGCTCCAATTATGTGTTCGAGGGAACCCCGGGAGCGAGCAATCCGACCAATCTTGGCCCGGGACGTAATATCCGCGTCGGCTTCGGAGTGGAATTCTAAGAATTAGAGGTGACCTTGAAGATACTGTGTGGTGGATTGGTGAAGGGTTTACTGTGGACGTCGCTGGTGTGTCTGTTCTTGACCGCCGCGGCGCCCGCGGCGATGAAGCGTACGACTGATGACGATCTGCGCCGCATGGCCTTGCGCAAAGTGATGGCCACGCCGAATACGCAGAATTGCTCGCATCGCGTCGGTAACGTCTTCTTCACCATTACGAATTGGGGCTTCTTCGGCAGTCAGTTTGGCGATGCCACCGATTGGCTGAGAGAGAATTATTGCCTCGGCCCGGGAGTAATCGCGGGCGAATCGGCGCCGTCCTTCGAGTTCCCGGCCGGGACCGGCATCAGCTACCTGTTCCAGGGCGCGCTCTGGATCGGCGCGATCGTCGATGAAGACACCTTGGTCTCCTTCGGCGCCGACGGCTGGCAGCGGACCAACGAAATGTATCCGCGCGCCGCGCCCTTCGATAATATCGTCCAGCTCTCGTCGCGCCGGACGTCGGAGTTCTACAGCCCGGAGGCGGTCTCCGAGCAGGACTACTTCGCTGAGTATACCGATACCCTGGTGGACGACGCCCTGACCGGCCGCGACTTTCTCGACAACCGTTCGCACAAACCGCTTGGCATCAAAATCCTGCAGCGCAGCTACGCCTGGTCGTTCAGCTATGCCGAGGATTTCGTCCTGATCGACTACAAGATCGTCAACATCGGCGACCGCGATTTGCGCAAAATGTACATGGCCTTGTATGTCGATGCCGACATCTGGAACCTTTCGGTCAACCCTCTCGTCTCGAACGGATTCGATGATGATATTACCGGTTACCTGGCGAACATCCAATCGCCGACCTGCAACCAACTTACTGAAAACATCGATATCGCCTGGATCGCGGATTTCGACGGCGATCCCGAAGGCGGCGTCTTCAATCAGTACAGCCCGACCGGTGTCGCCGGTACCCGCGTAGTTCGCTCGCCCAATCCGGAGTTGAACTACTCCTTCAACTGGTGGGTCTCCAACGGCGACGACACCAACCTCGACTGGGGTCCGCGTCTGCAGGCTAATAATCGCGATTTCGGCGGTTTCCTTGGCACGCCCGAAGGTGATCGCAACAAGTACTACATCATGTCGCAGCCGGAATTCGATTACGATCAAATCTATTCGGCCGTAGATCACACCGCGCAGGGTTGGCTGCCCCCGAATGCGACTTTTGCCACCGACCTCGCTGATGGCTTTGACACCCGGTATCTCTTCTCGTTTGGACCATTCGAACTTAGTCCGGGTGACACTCTCCCGATTACGATCGGTTACGTCGCCGGCGACAAGTTCCATCGCACTCCCAACGACTTCCGGTTGTTTAGCCCCTCGGCACCGCAGGCGTACTACGACGCGCTCGATTTCTCCGATCTGGTCACCAACGCGCTTTGGGCCGGCTGGGTCTATGACAACCCCGGGATCGATACCGATGGCGACGGCGTCAAGTCGACTGACCTGAACGATCCTTATGTCAATCCGTGCACGGGACGTGAATACTACAAGTCCGGCGACGGCAAGCCCGATTTCGCCGGTCCGCCCCCGCCGCAGGCTCCGCTTCTGCGCTTCTCGGCCTCGCCGGGCAAGGTAACCCTTCGCTGGAACGGCAAGATCAGCGAAACTACGGAAGATCCCTTCTCCTCCCTCCTGGACTTTGAAGGCTACCGCGTCTACATGGGCTCCCGGCTCGTCTTGAGCGAATTCGCGCTCTTGACGTCCTATGACTTCGAAGACTTCAATCGTTATCGGCAGAACCGCAACTTCGATCCGCCGCGTTGGGAACTAACCGAAGTTCCTTTCACGCTCGATTCGTTGCGGGCCATCTACGGGCCGGAATTCGATCCGGCGCGGTATCCGAACGCTGCCGACTCGCTGGAAGTGCCGGAGGAAAACGCGGCCTACTACTTCACGCCGCAGGACTATAATCGTGAAGTGCTCGGTGAACCGGGAGGTATCGCCAAGCGCTTCCCGAACGCCCAGAAGGGCGATATGATCTGGGAGCCGGAGCTGAACGACTCCGTCGACGCCTACTACGAATATGAATATGTCATCGACGGTCTGTTGCCGTCACGGCCGGTCTACTTCGCGGTCTCAACGATCGACTTCGGCAACCCGGCCACCAGCCTGGCGGCGCTGGAAAGCTCGCCGCTGGCCAATGCCATCGAAGTCTATCCGGTCAACTCGAATGATCGGGTTGAATCCGAAAAACTTGAAGTGACCGTCTTCCCGAATCCGTACCGCATTGACGGCGGCTATTTGGAAGCCGGTTACGAGCAGTTGACCACGGCGGCCCCATCGCCGGAACGGGCGCGGCGGTTGCATTTTGCGAACCTGCCGAGCGCGGCGACGATCCGGATATACACGCTGGACGGGGACATGGTGCGGGAGATGCAGCATCCGTGCGATTGTCCATTGCAGGAGG
>JADYYF010000050.1 GCA_020853795.1 Candidatus Zixiibacteriota bacterium | reverse complement strand
TCCGTACAGCGCCTGGGTCATCGCATCGATGTCGAAAGGATTAACCTGCACCGCGTCGGCCAATTCCCGCGCAGCCCCGGTATACTTGGACAACAACAGCACACCGTCTTCGTCGCGCCGCGCCGCGACAAACTCCTTCGCGACGAGATTCATCCCGTCGTGCAGGGAGGTCACCAGCAAGACGCGCGCCACCTGGTAGGCTGCCATGACCGTGGTGTAGTCGTGATGCCCGCGCAAGAGCCGGATCGGCTGCCAGGTGTCGTCCTGATGCCGCCAATTGATGTCGTCCACGAGCGCGTCCATCTCCTGCCCCAATCGCCGATAGGCTTCCACATGAGTGCGACTGGGTGCCGCCAGTTGCAGCAAGGTCACCCGCCCGCGCAGCTCGGGGTATTCCAGCAAAAGGCGATCAACCGCCCGCAGACGTTCAATTATACCCTTGGTGTAATCGAGGCGGTCGACGCCGACCAGCAATTGCTGTCTACCGTCGTGCTCGATTGCTGCCAGAATCTCCTCCACTCGGTGCCGCACCGGCACGGAGACTGCGTCATCGCTGACCTGCTCGAAATCGACGCTGATGGGAAATGGCCGCACGTAGGTCGGCGTGCCGCCGCGAAAGACGCTGAACAGCTCGCGGTCGATCCGCGCCTCGACGCGATGATCGACGGTATCGACAAAGTTGTTGCAGTGGTACTGGATGTGAAAACCCAGCAGGTCGCTGCCCAACAGACCGTCGAGCAGCTCCTCACCCCACGGCATGATCCGAAACGCCTCCGGATTCGGCCAGGGGATGTGCCAGAACATGACGATGGTCAGATCGGGGCGCGCCTGGCGCAGCAGCCGGGGCAACAGCGCTAAGTGATAATCCTGGATGAAGACGATCGCGTCCTCGCTCCCGATTTCCTCCAGCACCGCAGCACAAAACTTCTCGTTGACGCGCCGGTAGGTCTCCCACTGCCGCCGTGAGAACTGCGGCCGGGCATAGACGATATGACAGAGTGGCCAGAGGGCGCTATTGGCCACGCCATAATAGTAGCCCTGTTCTTCCTGCCGCGTCAGCCAGACACGCCGCAACGCATACGATGACCGTCCGCCGGAAACGGTGAAACGATCGTTGGTGTCGACGGCGCGGCGATCGGCACTGCCGGAACCATGCGCCACCCAGGTGCCGCTGACGGCGCGGACAATCGGCTCGATGCCGGTGATCATGCCGCTGGCCGGGCGGATCTCGCGCACACCGTCGTCGCGCGCTTCGTGAATTACCGGCTCACGATTCGAGACCACAACCAGCTTGCTGTCGCGCGACAGTCCGCGAATAACGGCCGCCAGTGCGGCGGCATCGACTGGCGGCAGGTGCGGTGACAGCGTTCCGCTGCCGACGGTTGGGTCAACCGACCCGGCCTCCGTCATCAAGTCCTTGACTCTTTCGATCTCGTTCATCAGCGTCCTCCTTGAAGCGAATGCGCAACCTCGGAAGAGATGTTTGCCTGGTTCCGGACGAAGACCGTCTGCGACGGATAGGCAAACTCGATGCCATCGAGTGCTAAGCGCTCACACAAGGCCAGATTGATGGTCTGCTGGATGTCCATGTAACGATTGTAGTCGGAGTCCAGCACGTAGTAGACGATTTCGAAGTTCAGACTGAAGTCGCCGAAACCGGCAAAGTGCGCGCGGTCGAAGCGGGTGCCGGGAATCTCATTGATGATCGACGCAATCAGCTGCGGAATTCGCCGCAATTTCTCCGGTGCCGTCTCGTAGATCACCCCCAGTTGGAACACCACCCGGCGTTCCTGCATGCGCTTGAAATTGCGGATGCGGCTGGACACCAAATCGTTATTGGCAAATACGAGTTGTTCGCCGTCGAGCGAACGCACCCGCGTTGTCCGGATCCCGATCTTCTCGACCGTGCCCCGCTGCTCACCGACGACCAGGAAATCTCCCTGCTCGAACGGCTTGTCGAAAACTATTGCCGCGAAGCAGAACAGGTCACCGAGGATATTCTGGACGGCAAGGGCGACAGCGATGCCGCCGATGCCCAAGCCGGCGAGAAGTGCGCTCAGATCAACACCGGCGTTTTCCAGCAGCAGGACCAGAATTAGCGACCACAACAACCACCGCCCGACGAAGAGCACGGCCCGGCGCGCCGGCGAGTTATCGGCGGAGGTCTGCCCCGACAGCGCGACACTGCGGGTGATCAGCACGCGCAGGAGCGTTTCGCCCCAGCACCCGACCTGAAAAAACGCCGCCGCCAAGGCCGTGAGTGCCAGGCCCCGCGAGAGTTTCGGCGGCAGATCAAGTGCGCGCAGCCCGAGTGCCAGCACGATCACGGCAATCAGCCACGGCATGATACGCTGAATCAGCCGGACAACAACGTCGTCGACGATCGTTTCCGATTGCAGAGCCAGCCGTGTCAGACGTCGCACCACCAAATAACGGATCAGCGCGACGATCGAGCCGATCGTGCCGGCGGCGAACAATACGCTCAGATATTCGAGAATGCTATTATTGCCAATTTGCTGGTGCAGGAATTCCACGATCAACCCCTTCCCTTCTGCCCCGCGATTCAATATTTGCGGCGATCGCTCGTGATTCGCCTACAACTTCGGAAAAGTGCCTCTATAAAAGTATATGCAGTCGGTTCCCATTTTGTTGGCAGAAAATCCCCGTGCGAGTACGCTTGCGGCGGATGGGAAGGACACGCGCTGATGAAACGCAGAAAGTATCAGAAGATCGTGGGTGTGCTCGTGTCGGTCGATGTCACTGGCGGCCCAAACCACGCCTCGTACGCGACGGTCCAGAGATTGCTGTTCCAGGCACCGAGATAGCCGTAGACGGGAATCGAAATCAAGAGGCTGAAACCGTACTTGACCAGCAGTGCCAGCGTGCCTTCGCCGGCCAGCTGCGTTAAGATTTGCTGTGGAATCATCACCAGTAATGTCAGCGGCACGGAAATCGCCAGCGTGATCAAGAGCGCCACCACGGCCAATCCGACCGACGGCCACAACCGCGACTTGAACAGCGCATAGCCCCGCTGCAGCGCATCCAGCACCGGCAGGTTCTCCAGCACCAGACTGCGGTAGGAATGACAGCCGACGGCGTAGATCACGACCGCCACGGCAATCAGAACCGGCACGAAGAACAGCGCAACGACGATCAATAGCAGCAGATGAATCACCGCCGCGATGAGCAGCGGAATCACCAACATGATTACCACGGCCAGTGAGATTCCCAGCCACGTCAACGCCAGCAGCAGATAACGCACAAAATATTCCGAACCGTCGCGGAAACAGCCGCCGACCGTCACTGGCTCATTGCGCTGTGCGCGTACCGCCGCGAGTATCAACGCCGGATTAATCAGGATCGATGCGATGAACATCACCACGCCGATGAAACCCGCCAGCAGCACCACGGCCAGCAACTGCTCCCAGGGAATCTCCTCCCCCGGCAGATAGTTGAACTTGTAGATGCTTTCACCCAATAACTGCGGTGAGAGCAAAAAGCCCACCAACCACATCCATTTGTAGCGCCAGGTGATGAGAAAGGCCGCCCGCAGGAAATCGCCGATGTTCATGATCAGTCAATCTGGCGTCTCACGTACGTAAACGCAAGCGGAAATGCCGCGCGACTGGGATCAGGTTACATCGGGCGAACGAAACGCGTAATGGCCGTAGCCAACTCTTGGTGCGCTGTCTTGATCTTGGTCTCGCGCGTCAGCCACTGCCGCCGATTAATCATCAGCCGAATCTCCTTCAGCAAGCGCTGGCCGTCCTCGCCCTGTCGCGCCAGGTTCATGATCGCCGACTTGGCGCGCGACGCGCCGGATGCCGGGCTACTCCAGAGATTGACCAGCGCCTCAAGGACGCCGGCAACTTCGATCTGGGTCGGGTTTCCCCCACTGGTGCTGTAGCCTCGCTTCAGAGTGATATCTGGGTACTTTGCCATGATTTGTTCTTCCTTTCTTTCTGTTACAACTGTCGATTGCCGCTGTCGATGGTTCGCTATCCTGCCGGCGATGCGGGAATTTCGTCAACCTAACGACCTGTCCGACTTCCGGTTGCGATACCGCCCCCAGATCGACTCAGAAAAAATCTTGACAGCTTTGAACTTGGAGCTATTTTGATGCAACAATTCGCCGATGAGATCAGTAAGTAATTTCATCGACACTTTCAAATGTGATTCTCAGGAGACGGAAACGAATGATGTTGTGTTTCAGAATGTCGCTCGCCAATGCCAAGGGCGTAGTGTGCCTGCGACAGTATCGGGTTCCGTCTCGAAAACTCCCTGACAAGCGATGATTGTATCGGAGTGGAAGCTTTCGAGCCGGACCCGCAAGAGTCCGGCTCTTTTTTTTGCAGTCAACGCCGGACGCAGTTGACAACCTGATCTCGACGGAAAGTAAGATTTCAATATGGACTCAGTCTTTTACGAACACGAACAAGAAGACGGCATCAGCAGCAAAGAGGCCTTCCGCGGCCTGCTGCCGCTGCTCCAGCCGCACCGCAAGCGCCTGCTGTGGAATTTGGCGCTGTTGATTCTGGCCACGGTCTTGTCGCTGGCCGGCCCGATCATCATTCAGAAGTCGATTGATGTCGCCGCGGCTGCCGGACGGCAGATCGCCGAGGCTGCGCCTGCGGCGGCCCAGACT
Organism: Candidatus Zixiibacteriota bacterium; assembly: GCA_020853795.1. Classification (NCBI taxonomy): domain Bacteria; kingdom Pseudomonadati; phylum Candidatus Zixiibacteriota; species Candidatus Zixiibacteriota bacterium. The sequence continues at coordinate 2,952 of JADYYF010000050.1, read as the reverse complement.
GCCGTCGCCGCCGGCACCGAGGTCAAGAGCACCATCGTGCGCTGGTCGCTGCTCTATATCTCGATCCTGCTGGTCTTCCTCGTCACGAGCTACGCCCAGCGTGTGCATCTGGAGATCATCGGCCAGGATATCATCACCGGTCTCAAACAGCGCTGCTTTGATCACGTGCTTGGCCTGTCGGTTTCCTATTTCGACCGCAATCCGGTCGGCCGGCTGTTGTCGCGGGTTGAATCCGACGGCGAATCGCTGCGGCAGTTGTTCGCTAATATCGTCGTCATGCTCGTCGGCGACATACTGATGATCAGCGGCACGCTGGCGGTAATGTTCTATTACAACTGGAAGCTGACCTTGCTGGTCGTCGCCATGGCGCCGATCGTCTTCGCCCTGATCTGGGGCTATCAGCGCTACACGACGCCGCGTTTCCTCGATGTGCGCAAACGGATGGCCGACGTCACCGCCACGATGACCGAATTCCTGCAGGGCATGAACGTCGTGCAGGTCTTCAACCGGCAGGGTTGGGCCACCGACCGGATGCGCACGGTCAATCGCCGCAAGTTCCGCGTCGAGGCCGAAGCCCACATCGGGAACACGGCCTTCGGCAACGCGCTGGTGTTTCTCGAGAAGGTCGCGATCGCGGGCGTCACGTTCTTCGGCGCGCTGCTCGTGCTCAATGCCACTGGCACTGCCGATGCTGCCGGCGCGATGTCGGCGGGCGTGATTGTGGCGTTCATCCTGTATATCCGCCGCTTCTTCGACCCGATCCATCGCTCGGCGGAGGAGTTGCACGTCATCCAGAGAGCCATTGCCGGCGCTCGCCGCATTTTCGGCCTGCTCAACTGCGAGGAGCGCATCGTGCAGATACCGTCACCGAAGTCGTGGCCGGGATTTGCCGACGTCATCCGTTTCGAAAACGTCGGCCTCTCGTACACCAACGACGGCAAATACGCCGTCCGCGCTATCGACTTCGAAATCCGCAAGGGTGAGAAGGTCGCACTGGTCGGCGTTACCGGCGGCGGCAAGAGCACAATCGTCAACCTGCTGCTGCGCTTCTACGATCCGACCGAAGGCCGCATTACGGTGGACGGCATCGATGTCCGCGAGCTGACGCTGGCCGATTTGCGCGGCAAGTTCGGCCTGGTCCTGCAGGACATCTTCCTCTTCCCCGGCAATGTGCGCGAGAACATCACGCTCGGTCAGGGTGGAGTCTCGGAGGAAGCGTTGCATGCGGCGGCGCATCTGGTCTCGGCCGATCGCTTCGTCGAGCATCTGCCGAAGGGCTACGACACGCCGATCTCCGATCGCGGCGGCAATCTCAGCCGCGGCGAACGGCAACTGCTGTCGTTTGCCCGCGCCATGGTCTTTAATCCGCAGGTGTTGCTGCTCGACGAGGCCACCAGCTCCGTTGATCCCGACACCGAGAAGCGGATTCAAGTGGCGCTCAAGCGCCTGCTGACCGGGCGCACGTCGCTCATCATCGCGCATCGACTCTCAACGATTCTCGATGCCGACAAAATTCTGGTGATTCGCGAGGGCCGCATCATCGAGCGCGGCACGCATCGCGAACTGCTGGCGCAGGGCGGATACTATGAGAAATTGTTCCGCCTGCAGTTCCAGGAACCGGAGAAACTGAAGGTGACCAATGTGGAACAAGTTTAAGTGGCTGATTAGCGGCTACCGCAACCATAAGCTGGCACTGACCTGGCTTCTGGTCGGCACGCCGCTGATCTGCGCTTTCTATATCACCGAGCCGCTGATTCTGAAGTATATCTTCGATATCCTCAGCGAAGGCCACGGCACGCTGCCCTCCTTCCTGCAGCCGCTCGCAAATTACCTGCATGGCCGCGGTCTCTCGCCGCTCGTCGGCGCCGTGATCATCCAGATCATGTACGCCGTCGTGATCTTCGTGGTCTACTTCTCGGTGCAGGGAACGCGCGCCTGGATGAACACCCGCCTCGAATGGGAGTTTCGCCAGCGCGCCTTTGACGCGACCACCGGCAAGGGCCCCGACTTCTTCAATGCCTATCGCACCGGCGATCTGGTCACGCGCATGACCGACGACGTCGCTGAGAAGTTGTCGTGGTTCGCCTGCTCGGGCATTTTCCGCTTCTACGAAGCGGTGCTCGTCGTCGTGCTCAGCGTCTATCACATGCTGCAGCTCAACGTTGAGCTGACGCTGTATACGGTGACGCCGCTGCCGGTGTTGATCGTGATTTTCATGCTGACTTCAAGCGCGCTTGACCGCCGCTTCGACCGGCTGCAAAACCGGATTTCGGATTTGAACAGCCTGATGGAAGCCTGTTTCTCCGGCATCCGGGTGGTCAAGGCCTACAGTCGCGAGCCGATGTGGCGCCGGCGCTTTGCCGACACCATGGGTGAACGCCGGGCCGCTGAAATCGGCGTCGTCCGCGCCTGGGCCGGGATCGAGTCGCTCTACATGTACATCTGGCAGGTCGGCCTGGTGATGGTGTTGCTCGTCGGCGGCGCCATGACGGTCGATGCCGAAATCACCGTCGGTGACTTCGTCGCCTTCTCGACCTACGTGATGTTCCTCGTCTACCCGATGTTCGACATCGGGCAGTTCGTGGTCAAGAGCCGCCAGTCGGCGGTCAGCATCGGCCGGCTGATGGAGATTCAGAATTTCGCGCCGATGGTCACCAACCACGGCCCGCAGCGCGCCCCGATTGCCTTCGAGCGGATGCGCTTCGAGGACGTCTCGTTCCGCTTCGGCGCCAACGGCCATCACGCGCTGCAGAACGTCAGCTTCGAGGTCGAGCGCGGCGATACCGTCGCGCTGGTGGGACGCGTCGGCTCCGGCAAGAGCACGCTGATCCAGTTGCTGATGCGCGTCATCGATCCGACCGAAGGCCGCATCCTGCTCGATGATCAGCCGCTGCGCAATCTGTCGCTCGACGACTATCGCGACATCATCGGCTACGTGCCGCAGGAACCGAT
>JADYYF010000049.1 GCA_020853795.1 Candidatus Zixiibacteriota bacterium | reverse complement strand
TGGTTGCCATCGCCGGCCAGCAGAGTGATTTCGCTGTCATTGCCCTCTCCTCCTCTCACTTTAGTCTAACAGCGTCCCGCTACTATTAGTTTCGAACGCGAGGGCGAAAACTTAAGTCAACCATGCCGGTCTCGGTTCCGGCCGGGCGTCTTTCGAGGCGCTGTTGGACTATCGTTTACATTATAAGATACGTTGCCCATCATGTGCGTCAAGGGTAAATTTCATCTACCGGCATGGCTGTCTTGTCGCTGAAATCACCGTCAATGACGATAACTGACTTTATAACTCACGTACAGCGGAATGGGCTTGCCGCCCTTCATCGCCGGCGTCCACTTTACCTCTAAGGCAGCGGCCAGCGTCGACCGGTTGAATGCATATTCCTTATCGTCGGGCCTCATGATGGAAGCCCGCTTGACCTTGCCGTCGACGTCCAGCAGCGCTTTCACCCATATGTCAGCCTCGATTCCGGCATGTTCGGCCCATCTTGGGTAAACGGGATCAACGTCTCTGACCTTATTGGGCAGAATGAGAGAGTCCGATGGACCCGCCACCGAATCTTCATTCTCCAGCAACTTCCGATTCTTGAGGTGTGGCCACCGCTCCAAGAACTGCCCCATCGAGTCGGTCCCCACCCAGTAGTCCCATTTGCCGATCTGGTAAATCGGCTCGCCGTCGAGTTCCCGTACCAACCGAAAGTCAACCTTGTAGTCCATCCAGACAGCCACTCGCTTACCGTCTTTCTCTCCCGGCTTCCACTTACAGCGTCGAACCAAATCCAGCGCAGACTCCTCGAATCCCATCCGCGTTCCCGAATCGCGCAGAATCCGGGCGTAACGCAGCTTTCCCCGATGGTCAACCAATACACGGAGAATGACGTCGCCGCTCGTGAGCATCCATCGGGCTTTCTCAGGGTAGGATGGCTTGAAGTAGGAACTGCGTTCGGGAAGTCGATCCGTGGAATCCAACTCGGTATATTCGATGGCTTTGATCTCTGCGTGCTTCGCGTCGTGCCAGAACCACTTGCCGAAATCCAAGGTGTCAAGTTCGGCCTCCGTCCAGACCCGCGCAGTGTCGGTTTGGGCGACGGCAGTGATTAGAATACCGAGCGCCAGCACCAGTAATGTTGCGGCTACTACCATCCTGAGGATTTGGCTAATCATGACTTTTCTCCCTGCCACGGTAGCGGCTCTGCAAACATGCAACCTATTGCAGGCGAAAATTCACAGGATACGAGACCCAGCCCATGACCGGGGTGCCGTTGGCGACTGCCGGTTTCCACCGTCCAGATAGGGCGGATCGCAAGGCGGCCTCTTCGAATCCACAGTTGCATCCGGATTCAGCGAGAACGAAGGCTTCCCGAACGACCCCGGATTGGTCAACGAGTATCTTAATCCAGACCGTTCCCTGCTGCCCTGCCTTGCGCGCATCCTCTGGATATCGGGGCAGTACGTCTTTGATTTTGACCGGTGGTGTCGATACGGCGACAAAGGCGAACGGGTCGATGCTCGACTCCTCTTCGCCTTCAGTCGCTGCACTAAGAGAATCCGCCTGCTGTGCCGGCACCATCGTGTACTTGTCCTCGACCCGCGCCCAGTGCCACTTGCCGAGGGGCCGAAGCTGGACATCGTTCTCGGTGCGCTCGCGATAGAAATTGACGTCGTAGACAACCCAGGCAGGAATCCGTTTGCCGTCGCGAGTGGCGGGCGCCCATGAGGTCTTGCACGCGGCAGCGATCGCCGATTCCTCAAAGCCGAGACGCGTGTCGGAGTCCTCGAACACCATGACCTTGCGAACCTTGCCTTTCTCATCAATCAAGACTTTGAGCTTGACAGTGCCCTCGCCGAGTGCCGCGCTTGCTTCCTTAGGGAATTCGGGGTTCTTCTTGAGTAGGCGTTTAGGCGGCTTGATCTCGCCGCCCTGAATCGTATCGGGCGCATACGTGTACTTTGGGTCGCTCCAGATCCAGGCGTGATCCGTTAGCGCCGTCAGCTCAGCCTCAGTCCAGGTCTTCGACGATAAGGTCGAAACCGCGGCTGCCAGTATGATGATGACTAACCCGAGTGCAGTGCCGATCTGATTGCGATTGTACATAAGTGTCCGTCCCTTAGAGTCGACCAAAGGATACTCGTTTGAGTCCTGGCTGTCAAATGCATTTGCAGCCCGCACCTATTTCAATCTGAACCTCACTTCGTAGGTCACCCACAGTGCGACAGGTTGCTTATTCTGCAGCGCCGGCCGCCACTTCGACTGCCATGCCGCTGCAACCGCGGCTTCTTCAAAGCCGGCATTGGCGCCGGACTCCTGAATGATGATCACGTCACGGACACTGCCGTCCTTGCCGATCAACAACTTCAGCCACACCCGGCCTTCAATGCCCGCCTTGCGCGCGATCTCGGGATATGTCGGCGGCGGCGCGGAGAGCTGCTGCGGCATCTCCTCCACCGCGATGAAACTGTCGGGCGAAGGAATACAGTCGTCAAGATCGGGCAACACCTGCAGAACCTGGCCAGCCAAGGCGCTGTCACCGATAATCCCGATCGAATTGATGACGGCCAGACTCTCCTGGCTGACGACGACATAGTCAACCACAACCGAGTCGTCAGGGGCGGCTTCCGGCAACGTGAAGCGAATCTCGTCAGGCTGACCCTGAACCACGATTGCCCTCGTCTGGTCAGGGTCGATCGGTGGCGGTGGCGGCAGGAACTTGATTACGATCGAGTCAGGCAGCGTTGGGCTTCCGCCAAGGTCACTGCCGGTGTCAGCAAGAAGCGTAACGGCACCGATCGTAACCGCGATAGTGGCAATCAAGGTGACATCTGCCAGCAGCATGTTGCGTTGGTAGCGACGTTTCAACTCCTGCGCGGAGCTGAGTTTGACGAGTGATGCATTTAAGGTTTGCATTGCGGGTCCTCCCTTCAGCTTGAAGCGCCGTAAATGGCGTAATCCTCACGTAACCTGTGCTATGAGCAATACCGGTCAGGGGAGAGGATATTCCCGAGAGACTGGTATTCGGCGGCGAAATTCAGACGGTCAGAGATCGAGGCACCGCAACTGTCAGCAGTGCTCAGCCAGACCTGAGACCTTTTTCGCTGTTGCATCAGGTCTTGACGCCCGGCGCGAAATTGTGACCTACCGCTACTGATTTCTAATCTGAAGTCGGATTTGAAGACCAACCCGGCGCGGCGAGTACTCACCGGGCACGCTTTGACCGAATGTGTCTGAGCTCAGACGACCTTGCTCTTGAGGATGTCGTGGATATGAACGATGCCGACGGGGCGGCGGTGATCGTCGACAACGACCAGTGCCGTGATTTTGTGGTCTTCCATGATCTTGAGGCCGCGTTCGGCAAGTTCATCGGGGCCGATCAGTTTGGGCTGCGGTGACATCACATCGGCCGCGGTCTTCTGCAGGAAATTGTCATTGCGATTGACGAGCCGCCGCAGATCGCCGTCCGTGAAGATGCCAAGAAGTTTTCGCTCGTCGTCGATGATCAAAGCCGTGCCGAGCCGTTTGTTAGTGATCAGTACCAACATATCCTTGACGAGCATCTTGTAGTTGGCCAAGGGCAGGTCGTCGCCGGAGTGCATCAGGTCGCGGATACGCAAGGTCAGGCGGCGTCCGAGCGTGCCGCCGGGATGGAGAAGCTTGAAGTCATCCGCCGTAAAGCCGCGCTGCTCCTGCACGACGAGCGCCAGCGCATCGCCGAGCGCGATCGCGGCGGTAGAGGAGGAGGTCGGAGCAAGATTGTGCATACAGGCTTCAGCCGTTACTGAGGCATCGAGCGCGATGTCGCTTCGCTTGGCCAGAGGCGACTGCAGGTTGCCGGTAATCGAAATCAAGGTCAGACCGAGCCGCTCGATCACGGGATAAAAGCTTTCGAGCTCATCGAGATTGCCCGACTTGGAGACAGCGATGACCAAGTCATCCTTCTGCAGCAACCCGAGATCGCCGTGAAGACCCTCCGCGGGGTGCAGATAGATCGCCGGTGTTCCGGTGGAATTGAAAGTTGCGACGATCTTGCGCCCGACAATGCCCGACTTGCCCATGCCGGTGACGATGACTTTACCGGTACAATTGAGGACCGCGTCGACGGCACGCTCGAACGAGGTGTCGAGCCTGTCAACCAGTTGGCGTACCGACTCAGCCTCGTGCAACAGAACTTCCTTAGCCCGTTTTAGCATTGTTGATCCCGTCCTTATATATCTGGACCAAGTCCAGCCCCTTCGCCTGCAATATGAAGGCGATCACTTCCCGGCAGGCGCCCTTGCCGCCGTTGCGACTGGTCTGGTAGTGGCAATGCTCGAGCAGTTCCGGCTCGGTGTCGGCGACGCAAACCGCGAGGCCGACCTGCTCCATCGCCACCAGATCCGGAATGTCGTTGCCGACATAACCGATCTGGTTCAAGCGCAATCCATACTTCGCCGCTAGTTCCTGGAGCGCACTCACTTTGTCCCATGCCGTGACGACATCCCCAACTCCAAGCTCACGGCAGCGTCGCTCGGTGACCTCCGAGCCGCGAGCAGTAATCACCGCGTACTGCAGAATTCGGCCGCTGGTGGCCTTGATGGCAAAGCCATCGGCTGCGGAAAAGGCCTTGGCTTCCTGGTTGTCCTTGAGGAAAATCATGCGGTTGTCGGTCATGACACCGTCGACGTCGAAAACAAGCATCTCGATCGCGGCCGGATTGATATCAAGCTTGCGCGCCAATTTCCGCAAGGCGTTTTACCTCCTCAAGATACGATTCCACCTGCGCCAGCGGCAGCTGGGTGGCAGCATCCGATTTGGCCTGTGCCGGATCGGGATGCGTTTCGAAGAACAGCCCGTCAATGCCGACCGCGATGGCCGCCCGTGTCAGCGGTCGGACGAATTCACGCGATCCGCCAGAAGCCCCGCCATAACCACCCGGCTGCTGCACCGAATGGGTCGCGTCGAAGACTACCGCATGGCCGGTTTCTTTCATCCGCACCAGCGAGCGGAAATCGACAATCAAGTCGCGGTAGCCGAAAGTGGTGCCGCGCTCCGTTAACATGATGTTTCGATTGCCGGTGTCAACCGCCTTTTGCGCCAAATGCACCATATCTTCGGCGGCAAGAAATTGCCCCTTCTTGATGTTGATCGCACGGCCGGTGCGGGCGGCGGCGACAATCAGTTCCGTTTGACGGCAGAGAAAGGCGGGAATCTGCAATACATCACACACTTGGGCGACGGTCTGGATTTCACCGGTCTCGTGAATATCGGTCAGTAGGGGGACGGCAAAGTTGTGCTTGACCTTCTCGAGAATACGCAAGGCGGCTATATCGCCGATGCCGGTGAAGGATGTCCCGGAGAGCCGGTTGGCTTTGCGGTAAGAGGCTTTGAAAATCAGCGGCAGATGCAGGCGCTGCGTGACTTCCCGCAGCCGCTCTGCCGTCTGGAGCGTGATCTTTTCCGACTCGACCACGCACGGCCCCGCGATGATGAAGAGCTGACCGCCGCCGAATTTCTCCGTACCGATGGTGATCATGAATGCAAGTCGTAATCTTCGCGCGGTTCCGCGGTTAGAGCCGGCTCCGGTTCGATTTCCAGGTCGAGTGCCGGCTGCTGCGGATTCTCGTGATACAATTTGGCCGCACGGACGAATTCGCGGAAGAGCGGATGAGCGTTGCCAAGCCTGCTCTTCAGTTCGGGATGGAACTGCACACCGACAAACCAGCGGTGCGAAGGAATTTCGACGATTTCAACTAACTTGCCATCGGGTGACAGCCCGGACAGGCGCATACCCTTCGAGGTCAGCAGCTCGCGGTAGGGATTATGGAACTCGTAGCGATGGCGGTGGCGCTCAGAGATCTGCCGCTCGCCGTAGGCCTCGTAGGATTTGCTGTTTTCATCGAGGATGCACGGAAACGCGCCGAGCCGCATGGTGCCGCCCATTTCGGTAACATCACGCTGATCGGCCATCAGATGGATCACCGGATGCTTCAGGTCGCGGTAGAATTCATAGCTGTGCGCGTCGGCCAAGCCAGCGACGTTGCGGGCAAACTCGATTACGGCACACTGCATGCCGAGGCAGATGCCGAAGAAGGGAACATTGCGCTCGCGGACGTAGCGGATTGCCTCAATCTTGCCTTCAACACCGCGCTCGCCAAAACCGCCGGGGATCAGCAAACCGTCGATCCCCTGCAAGTAGTGCTGGGCGCCGTTGGTTTTGATATCCTCCGAGGAAACCCAGACCAGATCGACCTTGACGTTGTTTTCCGCCCCGGCGTGCACGAACGCTTCGATGATCGATTTATAGGCGTCCTTCAGATGCACGTACTTGCCGCAGATGCCGATGCGCACGTGTTCGTCCGGACGCTTGATCTTGGATACGATCGCCTCCCACTCGCTCAAGTCCGGGTCGGGGGCGTCGAGGCCAAGGTAGTCGACAATGAAATCATCCAGCCCTTGCTGGTGGTATAGAAGTGGGACTTCGTAGATCGTATCGACGTCGATCGACTCGATGACGTTTTTGGCCGGGATGCTGCAGAAGAGACCGATCTTCTCGCGAATTGACTCGGACAGCGGCCGGCTGGTGCGGCAGAGCAGCACCTGCGGCTGAATTCCGATCTCGCGCAGATCGCGCACCGAGTGCTGCGTCGGCTTCGTCTTGATTTCACCCGCCGTCTCCACCCACGGCACCAGGGTCAGGTGAATAAATAGGGTATTGCCGGGACCTTCTTCGAGGCCGATCTGGCGGGCGGCCTCCAGAAACGGCAACGACTCAATATCGCCAACCGTGCCCCCAAATTCGGTAATGATGACGTCATACGTCTCGTCGCGGCGCGCCAGTTTGCGGATACGCGCCTTAATCTCGTTGGTGATATGCGGAATCACCTGGACCGTCGCGCCGAGGTAATCGCCCTTGCGCTCGCGGTTGATCACGGCCTGATAGACCTGGCCGGCAGTGACGTTGTTGTCACGGGAGAGGGACTTGCCGGTGAAGCGTTCATAGTGACCCAGGTCGAGATCGGTTTCGGCGCCGTCGTCGAGAACAAACACTTCGCCGTGTTGGAACGGGTTCATTGTGCCGGGATCGACGTTGATGTACGGATCCATTTTTTGCAGGTTGACCTTGAGACCCCGTTTTTGCAGCAGCACTCCGATCGAGGCGGAGGCGATGCCTTTGCCCAGCGAAGAGACAACTCCGCCGGTCACAAAGATGTATTTGGCGCCGTTCACCTGACTGTTCCTCCCTCATCCCTGAGCAATTGATTAGCTATCTTCAAGTCCTCCGGTGAATTCACCGAAAGCAAAGTTTTGTCGATTATGGCAACACCGATCGGAAAGCCGGATTCCAGAACGCGCAGTTGTTCGAGCGATTCGGCTTGCTCGCGCGGGGTCGGAGGCAGTTGCGCGTACTTGAGCAGGAATTCCTTTCGGTATACGTAAATGCCGGCGTGACCGTAGCTGCGAATTTCCTTGCCCTTTAGATTTATCGGCTGGCGTGAAAAATCTCTCGCGCGTCCAGCAACATCAACCGCAACCTTGACCAGATTACGATCCTTGTGGTCGACCAGTCCACCCGTGAGCGGGAAAGCTACCGTAGCCATTGGCAAGGTCGGATCGGCCTCCAAGAGGCGTACAGCGGCATCGATTTGCTCCGATTCGATCATCACTTCATCACCTTGCACATTGACTATAATATCACAGTCGATATTCGCGATTGCGGCGGCACATCTTTCCGAGCCGTTCCGGAACGGCTTCTCCGAGTAAAACACATGGCCGCCATCGGCTTGAATCAGTCGCCCGATCTGGTGGTCGTCGGTTGCCACCAGTAGCCGGTCAAAACGCCGGTACCTGCGCGCGCGGCGGTAGACGTAAAGCACCATTTCCGTACCGGCGACCTTCACTAAGGCCTTGCCGGGCAGTCGCTTAGAGCCCAATCGCGCCGGAATCACGCCGACGATTCTCAATTGTCAACAACTCGCGGTACTTTGAAGTAATTGCCTTCGCGCTCCGGGGCGTTCTTAAGCGCCTCTTCTGTCGGCAACGATGGTTGCACTTCATCTTCGCGCAAGACGTTGCCTGACGGCGTAACCGGCGAATCGGCTTCGACCTGCGAAGTATCAACTTCTTCGAGCAATCTGACATACTCCAGCATTTCGGCAATGTCCTTCTGGAAGCGCGGGATTTCCGCTTCATCCAGCCGCAGACGAGCCAATGCAGCCAATTTCAGCAGTTCTTCGCGGGTAATCATGTCAGGGATTGCCCGTGTTCAAGACCAAAAAACACGGGCTTCACATTAAGGTTTTTCGGACGTGCTGTCAACAACAATAGGGAAGGAATTACGAAATGATTTTGCCGAGCCATTGGCGACACGATCAACTTGCCTGCGTAGCCGCAATCTCCTATTCTATGTGATCATCACGGACAGAAATGTCGACGTAATTGGCTTTGACGGGAGAAGAGATATGACACAACTGGCAGCGGAAACCGCCACTGAAATCAAAGACACCACCGCGAATCCGGCGCCGCTCGGACTGCTCGGATTTGGCATGACCACGGTGCTGCTGAACGTCCACAACATCGGGCTGTTTGGACTTGACACCATGATACTGGGGATGGGGATTTTCTACGGTGGCCTGGCACAGATCATCGCGGGGATTATGGAATGGCGCAAGCGCAACACGTTCGGCACCCTGGCGTTTACGTCTTACGGCTTGTTCTGGCTGAGTCTGGTGGCGCTGCTGGTGATGCCGAATCTCGGCTGGGGCGCGGCGCCTTCCAAAGGCGCAATGGCTGCCTACTTGTTCATGTGGGGACTGTTCACCGGGATCATGTTCATTGGGACGCTGAAACTGAGTCGCGCGCTACAGTTCGTCTTTGCTTCTTTGACCTTGCTGTTCTGGCTGTTGGCGCTCGGCGATGCCCTAAACAATGCCGGCGTCACAAAGCTGGCCGGCGTCGTGGGAATCATCTGCGGATTTTCAGCCTGCTACACGGGTCTGGGGCAGGTGTTGAACGAACTTTATGGACGCTCGGTACTGCCACTGGGGGCGACCAAGTCGTAGAGCGGTTCTCAGAAGCGAGGTAAAACATGAAACTTCAGAACATTCCGTTTGCCGCGATTGATTGGAACACGGTGGAAGCGACGGAGCATCAGGGCGAGAGCGGCATGGCATATTGGCGGACAATTCAGCTCGGCGATATTCGCGTGCGGATGGTGGATTATTCGCCGGGCTACGTGGCCGACCACTGGTGCGAGAAGGGACACCTGTTGCTGGTCTTGGAGGGTCAGTTGATTACTGAACTCAGAGACGGGCGCAAGTTCACGCTGACGCCGGGGATGAGTTATCAGGTTGCCGACGGGGCGATAGCGCACCGGTCGGTGACAGCAGAGGGAGCGAGGTTGTTTATCGTCGATTAGCCACGAAGTCTAATCAGTCCCCCCAAAATCAAAACGCCCCCGAGAATCTCCCGGGGGCGTTGGTGTTTTCAGAGCAAGTCAGGATCGTTGCCGACCCTGACCTACGAGACTACTTCAGCAGCGTCATCTTCTTGACTTCGGTAAAGCTACCGGCAGTCATCTTGTAGAAGTAGACACCCGACGCGACGGTATTGCCGGTAGCGTCATCGCCATGCCACTTCACTTGGTAGGAACCGGCCGGCTGATATTCGCTTACCAGGGTCTTGATCTTCGCGCCCAGAACGTTGTAAATCGCGATTTCAACCTGAGCCGCGCTCGCCACGGTGTACTCAATCGAGGTTTCCGGGTTGAACGGGTTCGGGTAGTTCTGGTTCAGGCTGAACGAGGTCGGCAGGACGCCGCCCTTGTTGATCGTCGTGAACTCAGAGATCGCAACGCGGTCGCCGTTGTTGGTCCACTGGATCGATTCGGCCGCTTCTTCCCCGTTGACCTTGAAGTTGATCTTGCCGGAGTTGGCAATCGCATCATTGTTGGCAGAGAAGTTGTCCGGACCATAGACCGGCATGAAGCCGAACTTGCCATTCTGACGGACGGTGTACTCGCCCACCAGCGCGCCGGCCTCGTTGTAAGCCTCGATCACGGTGCCGGCCGGGAGCGCCTGCCCGTTCAGGCGGACGTTCTGGCCGTACAAGTTGACCCAGGTATTGCTGGTCTTGACACGCGGCACGTAGCTCGCCGCAGTATACGTCGCATCCGTACGCGCGAAGGTCGGAGGCATATCGTAAATAAGCGAGCCCGGAGCGTTGGTCTTAATCCAGTAGCCAAAAAGCGGCTTCATGGCATTGAGGGTGGCCAGTTCCGGATGCGCCGGATCGTAGCTCAGACCGCCGCCTTCATAACCCAGGACGACGACCACCGAGCCCCAGATCGACGTCAGCGCCGTCGGCACTTCACGCGGATCTTCCGGCAGGTAGCTGACCAGGTTCCAGTTGTTTTCCAGCGCGATCGCAGTCGTGGCGTCAACCAGACGTCCCGTCACGCAGATCGAATCCGGCGAATCCATACGGAACCAGTAGCCATGGAAGTTATCAACATCCCACAGCGTCGAGAAGTCCGGAAGATCCGGATCGTAAGTCATGCCGACCGACTCGAAGCTGAGAATGACATCTGTGTTGTCCAACACGTCGGCAAACAGCGCTTCGAGTTCCGAAGTCGGCAGCTCGACGTTGAAGGAGATCAGGTTCCAGCCCGCCGCCAAATGGATGCACTTGGTGACGATATCCGGAGTGGCCGGATATTCGAAGCAGGCGGAATAGCGGTCACCGTTGCCGGTCCAGACCAACGGATCGCCAATCAGTTCGACCGGCTCGCCGTTGTAGAGGAGCGTAATGGTGTCACCGATTACGCAGCCTTCGTCGACGCTCGGTGAATACGGGTCATCGACGTAGACCGGCATGAAGCCGAAGGTGCCCGGCGTAGTAACGGTCCACTGACCGCACAGAACGCCATCCGGATCGTAGGCTTCAACGACGGAGCCAACCGGGATCGGCAAGCCGTTGTCCAGAGCCTCACCCTGGCAGTAGAGGTCAACCCACTCGTAGGTCGGGATGACATCGCCGCCATCGTTGGACAGCGCCAGCACATTGTCGTCGCTCGGGAGCGACACGCCGCCCAAGAAGTCCGGATAGTAACCCGGCTTGTAAGCGCGCAACGAATAGCCATCGGCCGGCGGCGTCATGAAGCAGAACTGGAACGAGCCGTCGGCGCCGGAAGTCGTGCTATTCTCAAGCGCATCCCCATACCACAGTTCAACGATCGCATCGGCAATCGGACTGCCGCTGCCGTCTTCAACCGTTCCAGTGATGCAGATCTCTTCCGTCACCTGGATCTCGATTGAACCTGCGCTAAACTGCGGATAAATCGAGCTTGCCATCACGTCGTTAAACAGCAGTTCAACGCCGGGGGCAATAAAAGTCGTGTCGATGGTCACGGTCTGCGCCGCAGCGCCGCCGTCAATCGAGAACCACAGAGTGCCCCACAAACCGCTGCCGGTCGCAACAAGCGGCTCCGGCGGGATGCGCAGGACGCCCAGGGCCAGCGTGCGATTCACATTATTGATGGTTGTGATCTTGGTGCCGATGTAATCCACCCGCGAACCAGCATACGAAACCGAGTCGAGTGTGACATCGGGGGAATCCCAAGTCAATCCGGCGGACATACCGGCCAGCTCTTCATAGTTTCGGAAAGTAAGCGGAACGGCCACATCAGTGCCGGCGTAGCCAGTCACATTGCCGACATACACGGTATCATCTGAAATCGGCTTGGGGGTAATGGTCAGATCGATGGTGATCTGGACACCCTCGTCAGCGTTTGCGCGCGGACGCAACACGACCGGCATGACGTTGATATAAGCCATATAGTTGCCCGGCGCCAGGGAGGCCGTGTTGAACAAGATGTTCATCGCATCACCTGGAGTCGCGCCGCCTTCAACGTCACCGGAGGTCGGGTCGACAGTCACCCACGGCTGGTCAACCGCGGTGGTCCAATACAGAGTGCCGCAGGTCGCGCCATTGGTGATGTAGACCAGCTGATCGAGCGGGCTGGTGCCTTCCTCGGCCAGCAATTCGAAGTAATCATCACTGACAACGACGAATGGAATCTCAGCGCAGCCCTCGACTACCAACTGCACCGTGTCAGCATGCACACCGGCGCGAGAAACTTCCGTACCCAGGAAGACCACATCGTAGGTTCCGGGAGGCGTCTCGGCGCTGATCGTGCCGCTGAACGTGCTGCTGACAGCCGGACCGGTAATCTCGACCGGGTTGATTGAGAAGTCACCGGTCGCGCCGGCCGGCAAGCCGCTGACCGCCAGGCTGACGGCGCCGGTGAAGCCATCGATCGGCTGCACTTCAACATTGAACGAGAACGGGGAAGCAGCTCCGCCCGCAACGTTCACGATTTCCGGAGTTGCATCAACGTTGAAATCCGGGAAGAGAACTTCGTTGACAGTAAAGGTCGCCGCATCGGAGTCAAACAGGGCGCCCGGATCGGTCGCGGTAAACGTGATCGTTTCGGAACCGATAAAGCCGCCCGGATAGGTCACGATGGCGACATTGCCGGTGTCGATAACCACGGTGAGCAGCGTATTACCGCTGAACGACCAGGTCAGTTCGTTATCGGCGTTGTCCGGATCGGTAACGTAGTTATCCAGATCGATCGTGGCAAAGTTCTGGCCGCTCAAAATCGTCTGATCCGGGATGTCGGAGACAACCGGCGGATCATTGACCAGCGCGTTGACCGTAAAGGTGGCCTGATCTTCGTCAAACGCACCATCCGGATCGGTGGCGCGGAAAGTAAAGACGGCCGAACCGGTGAAGTCGTCGATCATGATGGTCGCAATGCGATTCTCATCGATTGTGACCGTGATCGTACCGCGGCTCTTGAATTGCTGGACAGTCCAGGTGAGTTCATTGTCCGCGTTGTCGGGGTCCGTAACGTAGTCGTCCAGGTTGATCTGGGCAAACTGCTGGCCCTGATCGATGGTTTGATCCGGAATGTCGGAAACCACCGGTGCGGCATTGCCGACCGTCACGTTAACGTTGAAGCTGCAGAAGCCGGTGTTGCCGGCGCCGTCGGTCGCGGTCACATTGACCGTCGTGGTACCGATCGGGAACGCGCTGCCGGAGGCCGGAACGGCCACTGCCGTCGCGCCGGCGCAATTGTCGGTAGCGCTAACAAGGAAGTTCACGATGGCTTCGGTCTGGCCGAACGGGATCACGACGTCGATGTCACCCGGGCAGATCGCTACCGGGTTCTGGGTATCATTTACCGTAACCGTAAACTGACAAGTAGCATCGTTGCCGGAATCGTCGGTCGCCGTCACCGTGACATTGGTCACGCCCACCGGGAAAACTGAACCGGACGGCGGAACGGCACTGATCGTCACAGAGCCGTCGCAATTGTCGGTCGCCGTCGGCGTGAAGTTGACGACCGCGCCACACACGCCGGCATCGTTGCCGACCGTGATGTTGGCGGGGCAGGTCACGACCGGATCGGTAACATCGTTTACCGTAACGGTGGTTTCGCAGGTATCGGCGAGTTCTCCGTCAGAAACGATCAGCATGACATTGGTAACCCCCAGCGGATAGGGTCCAGGCGGTACCTGGGTCAGAGTGATTTCGTCGCCGGCATCGGGATCGTTCGAGCCGTTGTCGACGTTAGCCGGAGCCGTGCAGCCGGCACCGGCCGCCACGGTGATTGGCTGGCAGATTGCCACCGGCGGCTGATTAGTCGGTCCGCCGCCGCTGCCAAGGATAATGTCGCCCGCGCCACAATCAACGTAGCCGGGAGCGACATCGCCGCCCGCTGCCAGCGAGAAAGTCAAGAATCCGGCCGGCGGAACGAAGGTGGTGTCAATGTTGACGGTTGCGTCGGTGGCACCCGGCTGGATTTTGAAACGCAGAGTGAATGCTACAGCTTCGCCGGCACCGACTGGGTGTGGTACCAGCGGCAGAGCCGGTACAAAGTTGATCCAGCCAACCAAAAGAGTGTTGTTCGTCGTGTTCTTGTTAGTCAAGAACTGGCCGAAACCGCCGGTCACCAGGGCCGGTCCCGTAATGACCGAGTCGATTTCAATGAAATCGCTGTTGTAGTTGAACCCGTAGGAAAAACCGCCGAGTGCCGCCGAGTTGGCGATGTACACCGGCACGTCGATAAACGTCCCCGGGGTCAGATCGGTGACGTTCGTCGGACAGACAATTCGAAAATAGTTATTTGTCGAATTGTTCTGGCCGAAGGCCGTCCCCGTCATCAGAAAGATCGCTGCCAGAATCACGAGCCCAATCGTGAAGCGAGCAGCCAGGGGCTTTGGTAACATAGAGCCTCCGTAAAAGGTTAATGAGTTTAGGTTCTTTGCGAAGACGAGATAATTCTTCTTCAAAGCAAACTTGTCTCGAATAGAATTGTGCTTATGAGTGACAGGTACAAATAAGTACAGTCCCCCTCGTTCCCATCAACGCGAATATAAAGGTTTAAAGTGGGGTGTCAATACGAAAACTGGCGTATTTCCTGTTAAATTTATGTGCAGAAAGAGGTAAAGCCATGTACCGCTTGGCCAAAACTGTCCCAGATTAAGTCGATTCCGGACAACATCGACTTGCGGCCTTGCCCTGCCGTCGCCGATTTGCTATGCTCGGACATTTGTTGCTTCGGGCGCAACCGTTTTAAGTCGCTACGGATTCGACAAATAGCCCCCATGACGCGGGCGTACTACTTGGGAAATCATTTCTGACCAGATTGGTCAATATTGTGGATGGAATTTCTGACTGTAATATGAGGCACTAATGTCGAGTCAACCACCGCTGCTGGAAATCAAGAATCTGGGCGTTGCCATCGAGGGCAAGCAGATCATAAATGGGCTGTCCCTGCAGGTCAATTCCGGGGAAGTTCATGCGATTATGGGCCCAAACGGTTCCGGCAAGTCCACGCTCTGCTACGCCGTGATGGGACATCCCGAATACACCGTCACCGGCGGTGAAGTATTGTTAAACGGTAAGAACATCTTTGAGATGGAAGTCGATGAGCGCGCCAAAGCCGGTCTATTTCTGGCGTTTCAGTACCCGGTCGAAGTGCCGGGGGTAACGCTGCAGAACTTTCTGCGCACGGCATACAACTCACACAAGGGCGAAGACGGCAACAAGAAGGTGAATGTCCTGAAATTCTGGGGCTTTTTGAAATCAAAGCTGCAAATGCTGGGGATCGACGAGTCGTTCGCCAACCGCTACCTCAACGACGGGTTTTCCGGCGGCGAGAAGAAGCGGGCGGAAATCCTGCAAATGGCGGTGTTGGAGCCGCAGGTGGCACTGCTGGATGAGACCGATTCGGGGCTGGATATCGACGCGCTCAAAGCCGTAGCCGAAGGGGTCAACAAGCTGATGAATCCGAATATGGCGGTGGTCATGATCACGCACTATCAGCGGCTGCTGAATTACATCAAGCCGCAATTCGTACATATCATGGCGGGCGGGCGAATCATCAAGACCGGTGGCCCGGAGTTGGCGCTGGAACTAGAGGAGCGCGGATACGGCTGGATCGTCGGCGAGAAAGTGACAGCGGAGGCATAGCATGGCCGACCAGAAGCCCGCAGATAACCTGAACCTCGGCGAGTACAAGTACGGTTTTCGCGACCCGGAGAAGTACTCGTTCAAATCCGGCAAAGGGCTCAACCGCGAGATCGTGACCATGATCTCGGAGATGAAGAATGAGCCCGGTTGGATGACCGATTTTCGCTTGAAAGCGCTCGACCACTTCCTGCAGCGGCCAATGCCGCAGTGGGGCGGCGGCGGATTGCTCAATACGATCGACTTCCAGAATATTCACTATTACGTCAAACCGTCCGACCGCCAGGGGCGGTCCTGGGACGAAGTGCCGGAAGACATCAAGAAGACCTTTGATCGTCTGGGAATTCCCGAAGCTGAGAAGAAGTATTTGGCCGGCGTCGGCGCGCAATACGAATCGGAAGTGGTTTATCACAACCTGCAGGAAACTTGGGCCAAGCTCGGCGTGATTTTCCTCGATACCGATTCGGGACTGAGACAGCACGAGGATATCTTCAAAGAGCATTTCGGAACGGTGATTCCATACAACGACAACAAGTTCGCAGCTCTGAACTCGGCGGTCTGGTCCGGAGGGTCGTTTATCTACGTCCCGAAGGGTGTCAGCGTCGAGATTCCGCTACAGGCGTATTTTCGTATCAACACCGAGAACATGGGGCAATTCGAGCGGACTTTGATCATCGTCGATGAAGGCGCGTGGGTGCACTACGTCGAAGGCTGTACCGCGCCGGTCTATTCGACAGACTCGCTACATTCAGCCGTGGTAGAAATCATCGTCAAGCGTAATGGCCGTTGCCGTTACACAACCATTCAGAACTGGTCGAAGAATGTGTACAATCTCGTCACCAAGCGCGCGCAGGCCTGGGACGGTGCAACGATGGAATGGGTTGACGGCAACATTGGCTCCAAACTGACGATGAAATACCCCGCGATTCAGTTAATGGGCGAAGGCGCCAAGGGCGAGGTGCTTTCGGTAGCGTTCGCCGCCGACGGCCAGCATCAGGATGCCGGCGCCAAAGTCTCACACTTCGCAAAAAACACTTCCTCCTCGATTATTTCGAAGTCGATCTCGAAGGGCTCGGGGCGGTCTTCGTACCGCGGTCTGGTTAAAGTGGCCAAGGGCTGCACCGGCGTGAAGTCAAACGTTGAGTGCGACGCGCTGCTGCTGGATGAGCACTCGCGCACCGACACCTATCCCTATATGGAGATCGACGAGGAAGATGTCTCGATCAGCCATGAAGCTTCGGTCTCCAAGATTTCGGAGACACAGTTGTTCTACCTCATGACCCGCGGCCTTTCGGAAGAGCAAGCTTCGATGATGATCGTCAACGGCTTCATCGAGCCGATCGTGAAGCAATTACCGATGGAGTACGCGGTCGAGATGAACCGGCTGATCGAGCTGGAAATGGAAGGGTCGGTCGGATAATGACTGTCGTCATCAAGTCCAAAGAGAAAGCTGATCTCTTCGCACCGTGGTCGGAGGAATACTTCGGCAACTTCATTCGCGGCCTCAACGGCCGTGACGGAATCGGTGGCTGGCGGCGTACCAGCTTTGAACGGGCGCTGGCAGCGACGACCCCAAGCAATCGCGATGAAGATTTCAAGTATGTCAATTTCCGGGCGCTGAAACTGGACGGCCTGCAGCCGGCGATTGCTACCTGGTTGCCGCATGGCGACGGCTCTCCGACAACAATGCTGGCGACCGGCCTGGACAACGTCAACTTGCTGCCGGAAGAGTATCATGTCGCCGGCGTCGAGCACGACCCCGCCAAGAACATCTTCTTCGGATCGTTTGCCGAAGCGCATGAACGCGAGCCGGAGAAGTTCACCGCGCTGCTGGAATTCTTCCAGAAGAGTTTTCTCGAGCGCAAATTCGCGCAGTTCGCCCACGCTTTCCTGTCCGCCGGGGCCTACCTGCATATCCAGAAAGACACGGCTGAGTCGAATCCGCGCCAGATATACACGCGCCTGAACGGCGCGAACAAGCTAACCGCGTTCGCGACAGTGGCGCAATTGGAGTCCAACTCGCGCGGCAGCCTGGTGTGGGATATCGATGCCGATCCGGCGGCCTCTGGTCTCACCAACGGCACGCTCGACGTCGTGGTCGGCGCCGGCAGTCATCTGAATCTGCTTCTGACACAGCACCTGAGCGAACAGCTCAGCAGCGTCACCACCGTGCGCATTCACCTGGAGCGTGACAGCATGCTGGAGTTGGCAACGATCGCCTCGGGCGGCCTGGTCCACCAAACCGAGATCGATATCAAGTTCGCCGGTCCGGGCGCGCGGGCGCTGGTCAACGGCGTGTACCTTGGCCGCCGTCGCGAGAATTTCAATCTCCTGACGCACCAGGACCATCAAGTTGGTAACACCAATTCCGACTTGTTCTACATCGGAACGCTGTCGGGCCAGTCGTCTTCGAACTACCTCGGCAAGATCACGATCGCCCGCGACGCACAGCGTTCCGATGCTTACCAGAAGAACCGCAACCTGATCTTGAACAAAGGTTGTGCAGTCAACAGCTCGCCGAAGCTCGAGATCGGCGCCAATGACGTTCGGTGCACGCACGGTGCCACGACGACCAAAGTGTCGGACCTGGAAATGTTCTACCTGCGTTCCCGCGGCATTGACTATCTGACTGGCAAGGTGCTGTTGGCGGACGGATTCATCGCCCAAGTGACGCCCCGCATCAAGTCCGAGTTGTTGCAGAACGGGTTTGCACGCCGCCTTGATGCTCTGCTCTATCGGTGGGGCGCGGACGAGACTGATTCCGTGTGATTTTCGACTCGTGAAGGCTCTCTTGCCGCCGCGGGCGTGAAGAAGGATCCATGCCACTCGACATCGCGAAGATTAAAGCTGACTTCCCGATCTTTGCCCACACCGAGCGCAACGGTCGGCCGCTTACTTACCTCGACTCCGCCGCAACTTCACATAAGCCGAAATCGGTGATCGACGCTGAAGTCAAGTTCTACAGCGAAGAGTACGGCACGGTCCGACGCGGTATTTACCATCTTTCAGCGATGGCCACCGCGCAGTACGAAGGCGTGCGCAATCTGATTGCGGAATTTATCAATGCCGCTTCGCCGACGGAAATCGTCTACACCCGGGGCACGACGGAGGCGATCAACATCGTTGCGAGCTGTTACGGTGAGAGTCAGTTCCGGGCCGGCGATCAAGTGCTCATTTCGGAGTTTGAGCATCATTCGAATCTGGTGCCGTGGCTGATGCTGCGTGATCGCATCGGGATCGAAATCGTATATGTCCGCTCCACCAAGGACTGGCGGCTTGACCTGGATGATCTAGCCACCAAGTTGAATTCGCGCGTCCGGCTGGTCGCGATCACGGGGATGTCAAATGTGCTCGGTACGATGCCTGATCTGAAGGCGATCGGCAAATTGGCGCATGACAACGGCTCGTTGTTTCTGGTTGACGGCGCGCAGATGGTACCGCATACCGGCATCAATGTGCAATTCATCGACTGTGATTTTCTTGCCTTTTCATCGCACAAAATGCTTGGCCCCTCCGGCGTTGGCGTGCTCTACATGAAGCGCGACCTTGCCGATAAGATGCTTCCCTGGCAGGGCGGCGGCGATATGATCGAATCGGTTTTTTACGACCGCTTCACCTCCAACGGCTTGCCGTACAAATTCGAGGCCGGGACGCCGAACATGGCGGGAGTGATCGGGTTCGGCAAGGCGATTGAGTATATCAATGCGGTGGGGCTGGTCAATCTCATCATGCATGAGCGCGAGACCACGGAGTACGTGCTCCGGCGTTTACTAAATACCGACGGCATGGAGGTGTACGGACCCCATTCGCCGGCCAACCGTGGGGCCGTGTTTTCCTTCAATTACAAAGACTTGCACTCCCACGACATCGGCTCGATGCTCGATTTCTACAATATCGCGATTCGTGCCGGCCACCATTGCGCCCAGCCACTGATGGGCAAACTGGGCGTAATATCGACCGCGCGAGCCAGTTTTTACCTTTACAATTCGAAAGAAGAGATCGATATTCTCTTAGAGGCGCTCGTCGAGTGCGAGCGGTATCTGAAGCATGCAGTTAGATGATCTCTACCGCGACGTCATCGTCGATCACTACAATCATCCGCGTAATTACGGCAAGCCGGAAAAGTCCGATATCGTCGTTGAAGGCAAGAATCCGGTCTGCGGCGACGAGATCACGATCTACCTCAACGTCAAGGACGGCGTGATCGCCGACGTTCATTTTGAGGGCAAAGGCTGCTCAATCTCCATTGCCTCCGCCTCGGTGATGACTGAGTCGCTGATCGGCAAGAACCTGGAAGAGGCAAAGATCGTACTGGACGATTTCAACAACATGCTGCGCGGCGAGGCTTGCGAACGGTGCGAAAACTACTCTGACGCCGTCGCCTTCCAGGGCGTCACCAAGTTCCCGGTGCGAGTCAAATGTGCACTCCTCGCCTGGAAGACGGTTGAGGGCGCGATCAACGGCAACAGCCACAAGTAACCCCCGGAACGCCCATCCAATCAGGGGCACCCAGCGCAAGGCTGCGGCCCACCGGCAAAAATGTAGTTGATCAGGTAGACCGCATCCGAAATATTAGTGGAACCGCTGCAATCGGCATCCCCTGCTCCCGGCGGCAGGGGGACCGCGCCGCCCGCGAAGATGTAGTTGATCAGGAAAACTACGTCGGAAATACTAATCCCGCCACTGTGATCGGCATCGCCGCAACGAAATGGCCCCCACGCCACTACCAGTACAATACTCACCGTATCGGCCTTCGGGGTAGGACTCGCATCGGAACAAGCCAGTGTGAAGTAGTACTGGCCAAGAACATTGGGCGTCCCATGCAGCCGCGCCGCGATTCCCCCGTCGAAACTCATTCCGAACGGGATATCACCGCCGATGAGCTGCCAGGAGTAAGGCGCGCTGCCGCCAGCGCCGTGGAACGTGTAGTCGAATTCCTCGAGACAGCAGGCAGTGTCGGGAAGATCCTGGATGTGGATGTGCACAAAGCCATCGCAGGCGTCGCCGGTTCCATCGGCGTTCTCGTCATACTGGTCGTCGTTTATGATCGTCGGGCAGTTGTCGCACGCGTCACCGAGACTGTCGGCATCGGAAGCTTCCTGCCCCGGATTTGCGGAATAATCGCAGTTGTCCGATACGTTTACGACCCCGTCGGCGTCAATGTCCGGATCGCAAGCATCACCCAAACCATCCAGGTCAAGATCATCCTGACTATGATTGACAGCACTCGGGCAATTGTCACAGGCATCGCCGTTGCCGTCAGCGTCTGCGTCCACCTGATCTGCATTCCACACTTGCTGGCAATTGTCATAGCCGGCGATCAAGCCATCGTGATCGGTGTCCCGCGCAAAATCCCAGATGAGACCGTAAACACTGGCATCGGCGGGCCGTGTATTCATGAACATGATGACAGAGAAGTCTTCCTCGGGAAGACAGTACATTGCCGTGAGCGTTCCCGGCAGTCCGCCGTCGTGGCCCCAGACATACTGACCCGGAACGTCAGCTGCGTAACGGAACCAACCCAATCCCCAGTCTATCCCCTCCAGCCCGGGCGCCACTGTCACGCCAGCGTACTGAATCTCGCGCATCTTGACCACGGTCAGGCTGTCGAGGATGCGGATATCGCCGACACGCCCATAATTGAGAAATACTTGCATGACACGGCTCAGCTGCTGCGAACTTGTGCGCAGCTGACCACAGGGCCAGATCGGCAAACCCAGATGGCCGTAGGACCAGAATTGTCCCTGATTGTAGTAGGTGGGCATCGCGACGTTACCTACCCGCAAATTCGCCAAGTGCCAGGCGGTCTCGTTCATTCCCAGCGGCGCAAAGACCGAATCGCGACAGTAGCGCTGCAATGAATCGCCGGTCACGTGTTCAACTACCAGTCCCAGCACTGAAAACGCATAATTGCTGTACTGGCGATATGTGCCGGGTCCAATCGGAAGATAATTGGTAGTCTGATATGTCGTGCCGCCAGGCACGAGGTAGTTTTCAAGATATTGTTCAAGGTCAAGCGGGCTATCGCCACCGTAAGTAATATCCGGAACCCAGCTGGCGTCGTTGCGGTCGATACTCGACACGTGCGCCAAGATCATACGAATCGTTATTGCAGAATCGGGAAAGAGCGGATTCTCCACCGCGAACGGCAGGTAATCACTGACATCGGCATCGATGTCGAGCTGCCCATGCTCCCACAGTTGCAGGATTGCGATCGACAGCACGGCCTTGGAAATGGAGGCGAGAATGAAGACAGTGGTGTCGGCCACGGCAACGGAGGTGCCGGCGACCGAGAAGCCGTAGTTACGGGACCAGGCGATGCTGTCGCCCTTGAGGATCAGCGCCTGAATGCCGCGAACGTGAGATTGCCCCATGTATGCGTTAATGGCGGAGTCCAGCGTTTCCGGCGGCAGCGCGGCCTGGCGATCACGGGAATGAAGCTGATCGATGAACTCACGACTCAAAGGTCCGATGGCCGCCGTATCGGGCACCTTGACTCTTGAATCTTGAGCGATCGCAACATCGACCGGAGGCAAGCAGAACAGCGCGATGCCAATGCACAGCGCCACCAGTGAGTACGACAGCGAACTAGAGATTCCGCGAATTGTCTTCGCGAAATGTAGGTGACACATATACCCTCCCATTTCATTTGAATAAATCACGACCACAGATGCTGCCGCGGCCGGGACACTATGGCGGTGCGGTACCGTTGTTGCGTTGACAAAGGGGGTGCCTGAGGAAAGAACCTACACAGATAATATGGAGTTTCTGCTCCATCGTCAAGTGCGATAAATGAGTTTTCTGCTCCAGCCGCGGATCGTGATGATTCGCTCTTCGGCAGTACGATCAATTTTCAGTTCACTTCCCCCTTGTTATCTGCAGCCTCAGCCTTATCTTGAGACAGAGTCTGTTCTGATTTTTGCTAACGGATCTGTTAAATGTCTCGCGAAGTAAAGGGAAGCGGACCTGACGAACCGCTCGACAAACGAACACTGTTTGAGTCGTTCGTCCGCCGCGATGCACACTATCGTTGGCCGGTTCTGGTCAAGCGCCCCCGGGCCGATGCTGCCGATCGGTCCGAGCTGAATCGTCGTCTGCGCGACAGCTACGACGTCGCCCGCGGCTGGCGTCACCCACACTTGTTGGCACCAATCGACCTGTACGAAGAGGACGATCGCGTCCATCTGGTTTACCCTTATTTTCCGCCGGAAATCGCCGCACCCCTGACGGCCGCGGTGTTCTGCACTGACGCCGCTCGAATGCTGGAACAGATTGCCGGCGCGCTTGAGTTTATCCATCAGATGGGCTATGTTCACTGCGACCTGAAGGCGGAAAACATCTTGGTACAGCACGTCGGAGGGCACCGGCGGGTGCTCGTCACCGACCTGGACTTCCTGACGCCGATTGCCACCGCGCCGCGGGCCAAGATCTTTGGATCGCCGCTGCACATTGCGCCGGAAATCTTGCGCGACGAAATCGTGCTGCCGCAATCCGACTTCTATTCGCTGGGAGCGATGCTGCTCTTGCTGACCCAGGACGAACCGGAACAAGCGCGGGCGCAATTGATGGCCGCCGTCTCCGGCGCAGAAGCGTTCCCGAATCTGGTCGCATCCGAACTTCACGACAACTGCCGCAATCTTGCGCCGCTGATCACGTCGCTGCTTGCGCCGCAACACAGCGAACGGCCGGCGCATTTGGGCCGGGCCCTGCAACCGGTGTTGGCAGATTTCGACCTCGCTGGTTACGAGTTGAAGCTACTGCGTTGCCTCATCCGCACGCGACTGCGTCGCTTTGCGCGGCCGTTGGACTCGCCGGATTTGATCTACGATTTTGTCGAGCGCGCGAGCCAGACGTTTGGCTTGCATCCCGATCTCCTCCGCGCAGCTGACACGGCCCACCAGCAGCGTCCGCTCCATGCGTTCCGGGTGCTGCGCGACTTGCTGATGACGGCACGAATCACGCGCGTGGCGCGATTCTGGCAGATTGCTGCACCGCTGTCCGAGCAATTGCGCGCGCTGGATCGGCTAACTTCGACGTCGGCGGAAAAGGAGCCCGACCGCCGGTCGCTACTGGCATCAGCATTGCGAACGCGATTGCGCGGGCAGTACCTGGCAGCCGTGCGACTTATGGCAAAACTGCTGGAGCGGATGGAGTGGTGGACACCGGCGCAGTTGGACAGTCTGCGCATGAAGCACGCACAGGTGCTGCGCATGGCGGGATTCGCGAGCGAGAGCAGCCAGATTTATCGTGTCTTGGCAGAAAGAAATCTGCTCTCACCGCCGAAACGCGTGCTCATACTGCGCAATCTGGCGGACGGATTTGCTATCCAGTCCAGCGTTCGCGAGCAGGGTGAAGCACTCCGGCGCGGTTATGCGCTGGCGCGGAAACATGGCCTATTGGCGCATCGTCTCCGCATTCTGGAAAGGCAGGTCTGGCGCCTGGCGCAATACGGCCGCACTCCCGCGGCTTT
This sequence comes from Candidatus Zixiibacteriota bacterium, assembly GCA_020853795.1. NCBI lineage: Bacteria > Pseudomonadati > Candidatus Zixiibacteriota > Candidatus Zixiibacteriota bacterium. The sequence continues at coordinate 7,952 of JADYYF010000049.1, read as the reverse complement.
GGCGCGCATGAACCGGATCATCGACTTCGCCCGACGCGTTCAACTGCGCAGCTCCCTGGGCTACCTGGCCAACGGTTGCGGCAGTTTTCTGTCGGTTCTGGGCCGTGGAAAGGAAGCAGACGACCTCTTGACGACCGCACTCAGAGAATATGCGGAACCGACGGATATTGCCTACGTCCCGCTGATGATCAACCTTGCGCGTGCCCGGTCTGATGCCGGGAACTATCGGGCGGCCCTGGACCTGATCAACCAGATTCGACAACATCCCATGTTTCGACGCGAGTTGGGGATGGCAGCGATCGCCGAGGACGGCACACTGATGTGTTATGTCCTCCTGGGCGACTTTGAGCGCGCCGAGCAGACGCTGACGCGGCTGTTGGCTATTGCGCGCCAGCGCTCCGACGTAGGAGCAGTGGCCCGCTTCTTCTCCCTTTCTGGTTGGTTGGGATTGCGGAGCGGTCAGTTTGCACGGGCACTCAAGGACCTCGAAACGGCAAGAAGGCTCGACGACAAAACGTTTCCGAACTACTATCGCTGTCAGACTTACTACTATCTTGGCTATGTTTACCTTCTCCGTGGGGATCACCGGCAGACCCTTGCTCTGGCGGCCGAAATAGCGCGTCTGAGCGGGAAGACCGGTTCTGCGGTCGAAAAGCTTGACGTCCAGCTACTCAACGCCCTTGCCGGGACCGAAGAAGGCTCAGGCGACCAGACTGACGCTCTGGCCGCCATCTTTCGCGAACATGAAACCAACGGCAATCACTTCCTGGCCTGCTACGCCCTCTTTCACCTGCTGGCGGAGGGTACTGCCGCGACCGTGCGGACTTTGGTTGCCGACCGCCCGGCGTTCGACGAGTTTCTGGAAAACTCCGGCGCTGTGCTGGCCGGTGCCGTCTTAACCCACTTGCGTGCGCTGGGCATTCGTCCGCTCTTGCCGGAGCAATCACGGCTGACGGCGTTGAAACTGGCGCTGGCCCGCTATCGCAGCGGCGGTTTCCTCTGGCCGGCATTCCGCATCTGCCGGGATTTGGCGGCGCACTATCAACGCGAAGGACGGCCCCACATTGAGCGGCGCTACCTTGAAGAGACGCACCGAATCGCCGTGCAAATGATGAACCAGGATCTGATTGAATCTTGCCGGGGTCAACTGGAGGCGCTAAGGGAAGGAACTGCCGGCAAGACCGCCAGTGACGCGCTGCTGGCTGTCTCCACGGTCTTCCGTTCAATCTCGGATTATCGCACGGTCGTTCAGAAATTGCTCGAATTTTGCATTACCGAAACCGGGGCGGAACGCGGGGCGATTCTGGTGGCGATCGAAGGCGGCGGAAATCTGCGGGTCGAGGCGGTGATCGATTGCGACGACGACAGCTTGGAGGACATCCTTGCCGTCAGCCGTTCGGTGATGCGCACAACTTTTGAAAGCAATGAGCCCCTGTTCGTCGATGACGCTTCTCGCGACGCGCGGACCGCCAGTCGCGCCAGCATTCTGCAGCACAACATTCTGTCGATTGCCTGCGTGCCGCTCATTGCCGATGGCCGCGTCGCCGGCGTGCTGTATCTCGACCATCATAGCGTACCCGGCATTTTCCACGACGAAGAGCGACGGATTATCGAAGCGATCGCCAACTTCGCCGGCGCCGTCCTGGCCCATGCCCGCAATCTGCGCACTGTCCAGAAACAACAGCAGGAGTTCCTCGCGGCTGCCGCCGCGCGCGGGGCCTCCGCCGAATTCATCTCGAGAAACGCCACTGTTCAGAAGCTATTGGGCGAAGTGCCGCTGATCGCCCGCTCCGGGGCACCAGTACTGCTTTACGGCGAAAGCGGAACCGGCAAGGAGATTATCGCCAACCTGCTACACCAGCATTCGCCCTATTCCGACGGCCCGATCATAACGGTCAATTGCGCAAATCTGCATGGCGACATGCTGCAGAGTGAGTTGTTTGGGGTGGCTCGCGGTGCCGCGACCGGCGTGATACCGCGAGAGGGCAAGCTTCAGTCTGCCGACGGCGGGACGCTATTCCTCGATGAAATTGGCGACCTGCCGCTGGAGGCCCAGGCGACTCTCCTGCGCGTACTGGACAAGAAGGACTTTACCGTCGTCGGCAGCAATCGGCCGATCAGCATCGACATCCGCTTGATCGCCGCAACCAACCGCGACCTCGCGGCCATGGTCCAAGAGCAACGCTTCCGTCTCGACTTCTACCACCGGATCCGTGCCTTCGATCTGCGCATACCGCCGCTGCGCGAACGCGAGGATGACATCGAACTTCTCTTTGCTCACTATTTCGAAGTCATGGCGCCCGGCAGGGGATATCACCTGACTGCCGCAGCATTAAAGAAGTGTCTGCAATACTCCTGGCCCGGCAATGTCCGCGAGTTGATTCGAACCGTCGAGCGGATCATCGGCCTCTTTCCGGCCGGACCGGTTCGACCGGAGATGTTGGGAACCGACATCGTCGGCGCCGCGGCTGTTGCTCCGAGCAATTTCCAGCGATCATGGGAGCAGGTCGAACGCGACGAGCTGATTCGAGTGCTCAAGAAGCACAAACTCAACCAGTCCGCGGCCGCTCGCGAACTGGGCCTTTCCCTTTCAACATTCCGGCGCCGTCTCAAGAAACACGGCATCGATCCAGACAACCCGCGTTAAGCCCTCATTCTTGCCGTTTTTCTCTGGTAAACTTGCCGAAAACGGCAACTTCTTAATGCGTTGTCAAACAGTAAGTTAGAAAGTTCGCAGCCGTCTTTTACGTCGTTTTTGGCAATTTTCTCGGAGACCGGCCCTCCCAGAAAAAGGGGACGCTTCATGTAAGATATTATTCAACAATAAGTTATAGAACTTCGAAGGTGCGTCATCACGTGGCACGTCGCGTGACAATGGCTTCTGCCGGGGACTGTGTGAACATCTCTCGGTGGAGGAGCCGTGAAAACGCGCGAAGTATCTGTTCAAAAATCGTGGACTTGGTGTCGCTTGACAGTTTTGGCCGTTGTGGCGGCGTCGGCATTAACAATGCCTACCCTGCTTGGTGGCGAGACGTCCCCAAGCTGCCCAACCTGTCTGCCAGCCGACACGACCGGGCCGGAAACCACAATAGTGCTCGATGACGGGTCAAGCGATTCCGGCATCTTTGAAGTCGTCAACCTGATCCTGAGTTTCATCTTCTAAGCGAAAGGAGGGCTCGACTTGTCAAAATCGGAGAACCTGTTGCTACTGGTCTACTTGTTGATGTACCGCCACGGCATCAGCATCGAGGTGATTGAACGAGAGTGCAAGGTGACGCCGCGAACCGCTTTTCGTTATATCAATGCACTCGAGAAGATTGGTCTCCCGATCTACTATGATCGGCTCAGTCGGACCTATCGCTTGCTCAATCATGCAGCGCGGTTTTCGCAACTGGTTCCTGCAGAAGCCGCGCTCCTGGTCCTGGCGCTGAACGTCCTGGAATTCTCGATCAGTCCGCGTTCACTCGATCTGATCAAGCGTGTCCGCGTGAAACTGGAGAGTTTCGTACCGCCAGAGGAACAGCGCGCTATGCTGAAGGTGCTCGAGGGTATTCTTGACCGCAGCGATGGCGATCAGCTCCGCAGCCATGTCATCATCACTCTGGTGGAGTATGCCCAGCGTCTGGGGCGCAAGGTGCGCCTCGAGTACTCCGGCTTTGATTCCGGCAAGACGGTCACCGAAATCGAGCGACCGACACTGCGCTTCGAACGGGGCTGGCTGGTGCAGGATACGGCAGGAAGTCTCCAGGGGGCGATTCCAATAGGCAACATCATTGATCTGGAGGTTCTTTGAGAAAAATTCAGAATTTCGAAAAAACCTGAATTCAAACTGACAAGATCTGACAGTGCCGGTGCCTATAATGTTAATTGAATACAACAGCCGGAGAGGTCGGCGGATTCAGAGAGTGGGGAATAAAAAAGGGGGAAGAAGTCGACCTCAGAGAGGGGGCTAGGAAACTCTGAGGATACGCGATACCTCTCCCCCCAAAAGCTTAAAAGGGGTGCCTTACCCTTATCGTAAGGCGACCGGAATTAATACGGTGTCAGTCACGAACGCAAGGGTTTTTCTTTCACGCACGCAAAAAAAATTGCCTAATAACGACAAAGTCGCTCCGTCATTTCCAGAACTGTAGCTCCTTGAGGCAACGTAAGTTACCGCTGGTCGACATTCTCCTGTTTTTGAAGCCTGTACCAGTCAATCAAATAGCCGGACGTGTGTCATGATGAACCAGCAAACTGTCCACATTGGCTGTTGGCTATCGACCAGCTCTCCAGACTGCTGCCGTTTCGGTGACGAAATCCGGATAACGCCGTGGCGAGTGACCGATGGCTGATTCTGCATCCGCAGCTTCTCGTGCTTCGATCTTGAACTGGTTCTTCTGGAAGAACCCATACATAATCTTGAGATCATGCACCATCCACCCCGGCATGAACTGCGCGGCCGCCTGCCCCCATTGATCAAGATCATCACCCATGTAATTGATTTCGGTTTTGAGATGCTCGCTCCAGATGCGCGCGGTGTCTTTGCCATTCAGGATGTCGGGGCAGCAGAGATGGATCGTCTTGCCGTCGAGCTTGGTGCTCAGCAGCGCGTTGACTGCGCCATCAGCGATGTCGCGGATGTCAATGCGCGGTAATCCGAGCGGGCCGATCGGCTGCGGGTAGACGCCAAACTGCAGCATCGCGTCTTGGTACCATAGATCGTTCTGGAAAAAGCTGCTCGGGCGCAGGATCGTGAAGGGGACACCCGATTCACGCACCGCTGTCTCGATTGGGATCTTGGCGGCGAAATTCGGGATCACCTGCGAACCGGGAGGCATGATCACAGATGAATATACGATCTTCCGCACGCCGGCCTTCTTGGCCGCGCGTACGGCATTCTGTCCATGCACGGTTTCGTCAGGATGCGAGGCCGTGATCAGCATTAGCCTGTCGCAGCCGGAGAAGATCCCCTGCAGACTTGGTGGATCGGCGAGGTTGCCGACAACCGCCTGCGCACCGGCCGGCGCCGTGGCAGCCCGCTCGGCCGAGCGCGTGAGTAAAGCAACAGCCTCGCCGCGATCCAACAAATTCGAAACGATCAGACTTCCAACTCGACCGGTACCCCCGATTACAAGAGTCGCCATGATTCCTCCCTACTCTTCTAGGCGGTGTTTGTGATGAGATCGGGAACTAATGTACCAAACGTGTTACGAAAGCCAAGCGTGATCTGAAGTGAGGTCAGAAATGTCAAGCAAAGTGTCAGGATCGCAGGGATCCTGACCTACAATGCGGCTGGCTCGGCTGTGCCAATCGGGGAGAGCTCGCAGACAAATTCGGCAAGCGTTTCCGGGGCTCGCAGATTCAGCAGTTCGCGGCGATTGGCAGCCAATTCGGTGTAGCTGAATGATGAGATGCGATTTGGGTCGAGCTGAAGTGGCTTCCGAGTCTCTGCACGGCGGACGAGGCCGACCCCCCAATCGCAATCGAGCACTTGCACCTCCAGGTCGCAGCGCTGCGAGCGCAGCCACAGGACGGCGCGATCAACGTCGCCAGTCCAGGTGCCATCCCATTCAGGCAGCTTGCGCGCTTGTTCGAGTTCAGAATACGGCGTCGCGACAATCGCGCGATTGGGCGAGCAGTCGTGCATGACGATGACGCCGCCATCATTGAGATATTGCAGACAGTTTTCGACATCGCGGACGGCCTGGCGCCATTCGTGGAGTCCATCGACGAAAGCAACATCGATTCCGCGATGTGCGATGACTTCGCGGGCGTGTTGCTCGAAGAACTCATCTGAAGTCATTTGGAAGTACTTGAGACTTTGCTGGCTTCGCGGACCGGGAGGATTGAGATTGGTGACGGTCATGAACGAGTCGGCGGCATTCACACCGACATCGAGCACGAAGCGCGCACCGGGGAAGTTCAGAGCGTCGCTGAGCACGCCGGTGGCGGCATGAACGATATTTGGCGAGGGGCGAGCCGGATCGATACCGATGCGGGTGGCGGCGCGAACGCGCAGAAGCGTCTCCGCGTGAGCTACGCCGATTTCCAGATAGGTGCGCGCGTTTAGTGCATTGACGACGGCTTGGATGATTTCCGCCCGATTGAGCATGAATCCGATTCTCGCTTTCCGATCCGCTGGATTACCTGGGTAAATCCGATTGCTAACTCTCAATGAGTGTATCGGTCAGAGTTTGCAGGAGTTTAGGAGAAACGGTCAGAAACGCAGAAGTTCAAAGGTACTCTTTGCCCCCATATGCGATTCGATCGCGAAGGGGCGGGGCTTGTCCCCGACCCAGATTCATTCACCACTCAAGAGCAGGCGATCACATGTGTCGCTCGAAAGAGACTACTCCTCTTTATGCCCGTTGCTGGCCAACCCGACTTTCTCGAGGATCGAAGCTTTGAGTTTCTCCTTGATATCCGGGTTGTTGATCAGGAACGCCCGCGCGTTTTCGCGGCCCTGACCCATGCGTTCGTCGCCGTAAGAGAACCAGGTCCCGCTCTTCTGGATCAAATTCAGCGTCGTGCCGATATCGAGCAATTCGCCCTCGTAGTTGATGCCGGTGCCGAACATGATGTCGAACTCGGCCTCCTTGAACGGCGGCGCCACCTTGTTCTTGACCACGCGCACGCGCACGCGGCTGCCGATCACTTCATCGCCCTCTTTCAACGAGGAAATGCGGCGGATATCCATGCGCACCGAGGAATAGAACTTGAGCGCATTGCCGCCGGTCGTGGTTTCGGGATTGCCGAACATGACGCCGATTTTCATGCGAATCTGGTTGATGAAGACGACGCAGGTCTTCGACTTGGAGACCGTACCGGTGAGTTTGCGCAGTGCCTGCGACATCAGCCGCGCCTGCAAGCCCATGTGCGAATCGCCCATTTCGCCGTCGATCTCGGCCTTGGGTACCAGCGCCGCGACCGAGTCGATGACAATGCAGTCAACCGCGCCCGAGCGCACCAGGGTCTCGGTAATTTCCAGCGCCTGTTCGCCGGTATCGGGCTGGGAGATGAGCATGTTGTCGGTGTCGACGCCGAGCTTCTTGGCATAAGCGGCATCGAGCGCATGCTCAGCATCGATAAACGCCACCGTCCCACCGGCCTTCTGAGCCTGCGCGATGATGTGCAGGGCGAGGGTCGTCTTGCCGGAGGATTCCGGGCCATAGAGTTCGATCACGCGCCCGCGCGGAACACCGCCGATCCCGAGCGCCAGATCCAGGGTGAGCGAACCGGTCGAAATCACCGGGATCGGTTCGATCGCACCGAGCGCGCCGAGTCGCATGATCGAGCCCTTGCCGAATTGTTTTTCTATCTGTGACAGCGCCGCATCGAGCGCTTTGGCTTTACCGTCGCCGGCCATAGGGTCTAACCTACCTTTCTGGGTTGGATGCGCCCCAACCGGGCGCAGTTACACATCTCGGCTCTAATAACAGTCGCCAACAATCCAATGTCAAGGGCGGCGAAATCACATTTGGAGGTCTGCTACGACACTCAAGGGTCAGCCGGAATATCCACTTGACTCAAGGCGACCGGCGGGGTTGATTTTGTCCGATAGCGATGCTCTAACTCAAGGAGAGACAAGTGAATCTGCGCTCAATGACCCTGGCCGTGCTGGCCTTCATGTTTCTGACTGCGCTCCCGGTGCTGGCGGGGCTGCCTTCAACCAAGGTGACCTTTGAAAATGGCTTGCAGGCGATCTTCGTCGAGAACCATTCTTCGCCGATGATCACCTCGATCGTTTTCGTCAATGCCGGCGCGCGCTACGAAAACGAATTCAATAACGGCGCGACGCACTTCCTGGAGCACCTGTTGTTCAACGGTACCAAGACCAAGTCCCAGGAGCAGCTTGACGATCTCATCGAACGCCACGGCGGCTACATCAACGCCTTTACGCGCAAAGACCTGACCGCCTACCTGGTGCTGATGCCGACGGAGTACATCGACTACGGCCTGGATGTCCAATC
>JADYYF010000048.1 GCA_020853795.1 Candidatus Zixiibacteriota bacterium | reverse complement strand
TACGTTAACGACCAGTTTGAGAAGTTTGGTTTGTTCTCGACGATCCATGTCTTCCCCAAGGGCGGTCAAACGGAACGCGATCCACATATGCACCCGGAGCCGGCGGAAGAAGCAGCGGTGGATACGATTCCGCCGCGGCCGCTGGATGAACAGGCGCTGCGAGACCTGGCCGCAATACCGGGAGTGCGGCTGGCCTACCCGTTTGAGTCATTCGAAATCCGCGCGGTTTACGGCGATAGCGCAGCCAAGGTGAACGCACAGGCCATACCGTTGGAGGTTACCGCAACGCGGGCGCTGTCGCAGTTCGTTGCGGGCGGGCGGTTTGAGTCCGATAGCGCTGCGCAAGTAATGGTCACTCGGGACTTCTTGCCGCGCATCGGCATCGAGTCCGCAGACTCGCTGATTGGAAAGCCGCTGGTGATTGAGGCACGATTGATCCGGGTCGATAGCGCCCTGCTGGCCGTGGTCCGCGATCCCGACCGATCGATTCGGCGTCGCCTGTCGAATACCGAGGTGGACTCGCTCTTCTACTGGGACTACAGCAAGCGGTTAGTGCGGCGTGAGGTGCTGGAAGCGATGCGACGGTTTCTTGACGGCCTTTTCAACGACCGCGAGGTCGTTAGCGAGACGCTCACAGTCTGCGGTGTGCTGGCCGGACGTGCCGAAAGCCCCATGCGCATCGAGCACGTCATCATGCCGCTGGCAACGGCGCGCCGCTTCAATGCCGGCGACATGGCTCTGACACCAACATCCCTTCTCAGCACAGTGAGCTCCGGAGAAGTGCCCGCGCTCTTCTCCACATCCGACAGCCGAAATTACCCCAAGATCACTCTTGACCTCGATCCGCACGTGCCCTTCCAAGCGGTTCGTGACTCCGTCAAGGCGCTGGGATTTCGGCCATACTCGTTCGCTGAGCAGTTCGCCGAGATCCAGCGTTTTCTGCTCTTCTTTGACATGGCGCTCGGCCTGGTCGGTCTGATTGCGCTGGTGACGGCATCGCTGGGGATCACTAATACGATGGTCATGTCAGTGCTCGAACGACGGCGCGAAATCGGGGTGTTCAAGGCTCTGGGCGCGGATGACTCGGACGTGCGCCGTATCTTTTTGTTCGAAGCCGGCGCCATCGGCACGGCCGGGGCGATATTGGGAGTCCTCTTTGGCTGGGCCATTGCACGGGTAGCGTCGGCGGTGGCGCAATTCGTGATGGCGCGACAGGGGATCGATCCACTCGACCTCTTTGCGTTGCCGCTCTGGTTAGTGGCGATCGCGCTGGCGATCGGCATCACCGTCAGCCTGATCGCCGGCTATTATCCCGCTCGTCGTGCCGCCCGGCTTGATCCGGTCGACGCCTTGCGCAGCGAATAACACCCTGCGGAGCAGGCGCCGCGCAAAATCCCGATCATTCCTGAAACAATCGGCCGCTTTCTCCAGTCAAAACTCAGTAGTCGCAGTGTCTCCGCCGCAATCCGGAAGGGGGCGCTGCAGGGCGACAACCCGAAGCTACACTTCGGGGTCCTGCAATGATTCGGTAAACAAGTACGTGCATAGGGAGTACTCATGGTATTCAAGTGGCGATCGAAAAAGGTCATTTTGACTGCCCTCGGTATCGTCATCGCCATCGTCGTTATCGTGGCGCTCAGTTCCGGTTCCGGGAATGACGCCAAGATGGTACAGGCCGATCTGGCCTATCGGGATGACATTGCCGAGGTGGTCTCAGCCTCCGGGCGCATTCAACCGCAGACCAAGGTAGATATCACATCCGAAGTCTCGGCTGAAATCATTCGCATTTTCGTCAAGGAAGGTGACGTCGTCGAGCGCGGACAGATGCTGATCGTGCTGGACACGATTCAGTTGCAGGCGGATGTCGCGCAGGCGCACTTCGGACTTGATGAGATCACTGCGCGCGCCGAGGCTGCCAAGGCCCAGTTGGAGATCGACCGGCTTGAAGCCGAACGCCAGCAGGCGTTGTTCGAGCAGAAGCTTACATCCAAGACGGCAGCCGATAATGCACGCTATGCCCTGGAGAATGCGACTGCCAATTACCGTGCTGCCTTGGCACAGGTTGAGACTGCCCGGGCACGACTGGAGAAGGCGCAGGACAATCTTTCCAAGGCTTCGATTCGCGCACCGATGCCGGGGGTGGTGACCTTCCTCAGCGTCGAAGTCGGAGAAATCGCCCAGGCACAGACCGCGTTTACGCAGGGAGCAACCTTGATGACGATTGCCGATCTCGCGGTGTTCGAGGTTGAGATTGACGTCGACGAAAGTGAAATCGCCAAGATCAAGCTGGGACAGAAAGCCGAAATCGAAGTAGATGCCTTTCGCGACACAACTTTTGCCGGCACGGTTGTTGAGATCGGCAATTCGGCGCTGATTGCGGGGCAGGGCTCGGAGAATTACACAACGAGTTTTCGTGTCAAAGTGCGTTTTGACACAGCGGAGGTCACTTTCCGCCCGGGCATGTCGGCGACTGTCGATATCACGACCAACAAAGCCGAGGACGCCTTGTTGATCCCCTATGCCGCATTGGTGACGCGCGAATTTGACCGCGACTCGCTCAAGACAGTCGCCGCCAAGTCAGACGGCGGCCTGATTCAGACAGCCAATGCCGCGCAAGCCGAACCGCAGCCATCGGACGCGGGGAAGCGCAACAAGGACGACAAGGTGAAGAAGACCGGAATCTTCGTGATCCGCGCCGGCAAAGCCAAATTTCAGGAGCTTGCCACAGGCATCGCCGACGAGCGTAATATCGTAGCTCTGTCCAGCGTCGCACCCGGGGACACGGTGATTTCCGGTTCGTACCAGACTCTGCGCAAGCTCGCTGAAGGTGATGTCGTGACGATTGAACCGTCGTCGCTCGAGAAAATGAATGAGAAATAGGATTCAGCCGAGCAGGTCGCGAGCAGCCGGATGATCTTGTTCTCGCTGATTCGCGAATCCCTGGCCGCTCTCTGGGCCAACCGCCTGCGGTCGGGTCTGACCGTACTCGGCATGACGCTGGGCGTGACTTCAGTTATCGCTATTGTCTCGACCGTCGAGGGGATGCAAAACAATCTGGAAGATGCGTTTGCCTCGCTTGGCTCAAATACCTTCATGGTCACCCGTTTCGGCTTCGGCCTGTCAATGCAGGAGTATCTCGAACGGATGCATCGGCGCAAGCTGACGCGGGGATTGATCGAACCGATTCAGGAAGGTTGTCCCGACTGCGCCGAGGTCGGCGCCGAGACCTACGCTTCCGATCCGGTTAAGTACGGATCGCGTCGCATGGGGCACGTTTCCGTTGAAGGGAGCACTCCCAATATCCTGGATATGCGTGATTTGGACGTGGCCGTCGGCCGCTATCTTTCATGGGAAGACGATGCTCGGCGCCGCCAGGTGGCATTTCTGGGGCACCGGGTCTACGAGCGGCTGTTCGAGGGCATGAACGCGATCGGCGAAAAGATTCGCATCGGTAAGCATGAGTTTGTCGTCATCGGTGTGGCGGAAGAACTGGGCGGGATGCTAGGGGAGGACATGGATGAATTCATTTCGATTCCATTGGCAACCCACCAGAAGCTCTATCAGCAGCCGGGCAATCCGGTCAATCTGGTGATCAGCGCGGTGTCACTCGAGCGGCGCGAGCCGGCCATGGATCAAGTGCGCGTTGTGCTCCGTTCGGCCCGGCACGTGTCCTACGACGATGGAGATGACTTTACAATTGTCACTCCCGATGCGATTCTGAGTTTCATCAACGACTTCACCGCCGGCTTCCGCATCGTGATGATTTCACTGCCATTGTTGTCGATCGTGATCGGCGGGATCGTGATCATGAACATCATGATGATCTCGGTGACCGAACGCACCCGGGAAATCGGCATTCGCAAATCCCTGGGCGCGCGACGGCGCCACATTCTGACACAATTTCTCTACGAATCGACATTCATGTCGCTTCTGGGCGGATCGGCAGGAATTCTCTTCGGCATTTGGATCGGCAAGATGGTGTTGACCTCGCTGCTTGATATCAATGTTGCGCCAACGACGCTGGCGATCATTCTTGGCTTCGGCATCTCAACCGCCGTAGGGCTGTTCTTCGGCATTTATCCGGCCTATCGGGCTTCCCGGTTTGACCCGATTCGGGCACTCAGCTATGAGTAGCTGGTCGCAGCGGCTTTGGGAGACCCGCGAGGGGATGCACTTGGCGCTGGAGGCGGTCCGCGCCAATAAATTCCGTAGTCTGATGACGATCATCGGCGTGATGGTCGGCGTCGGCGCGGTGATCTTGGTGAATTCGATCATGGATGGATTTACGGCGTATGCGGAGTCGTCGATCGACAAGATCGGCAGCAACGTGCTGTATATCACCCAGTGGGACGAAAGCACCGACTTCGACAATCTGACACAGGAGCAGCGCCGCCGCAAGGACATCACAATGATCGAGGCGTCCGCGATCGAAGAAATGTGTCCGCTGGTCAAGGCCGTGGCGCCGCAGAAGCGCGCCTACAACAATATCGCCAAAAACGGAAATCGCTCGATCCGCAATCCGGATGATTTCCGCGGCTGTTGGCCGACACAGATGATCGTCACCAATCGCGAGATGGCACAGGGGCGATTTATCGACGAAAACGATATGCGCCGCGAAGCGATGGTGTGTGTTATCGGCCCGGAAGTCTCCGAGGCGCTGTTCGATTCATATGAAGAAGCAGTCGGCCAGGAAATCCGGATCAACGGCTGGAAATTCACGGTCATCGGCGTGCAGGAGCGGGTTGAAGACCTCTTCGGCATTAGCGAGAATGATTTCATCTTCATCCCCATGACGACCTTCGATCGACTCTATCCGAACACCACCGAAGTGACTCTCATGTGCAGTGCCGTTTCGCGATCGCAGTTCGGCGACGCGATGGATCAGGTGATCAACGCGCTCCGGCGGGTGCGTAAGGTGCGTCCCGACGAGGAGAACAACTTTGGAATTCTGACGCAGGATCGGTTCAAAGACGAGGTCGCGGGGATCACTTCCAAGGTGCAGTTGGGCGCAACGGCGGTGGCCTGCGTTGGTTTGATGGTCGGAGTCATTGGTGTGATGAATATCATGCTGGTAGCCGTAACTCAGCGGACCCGCGAGATCGGCGTGCGTAAGGCCGTCGGCGCCCGCAAGCGCAATATCCTGTTTCAGTTTCTTGTCGAAGCTGCGACCCTGACAATGATCGGTGGTGTGGTGGGAATCGTCTTTGGCGCCGGTTTGGGCTGGCTGGTAACTACGGTCTTGGAATGGCGCTACTTCTTCTCGCCGGTGTGGGCGGTAATTGGACTGCTGCTGTCAGCCGGAACCGGCATGATTTTCGGCTTGTATCCGGCCTGGCGCGCTGCACGAATCGACCCAATCGTGGCCCTGCGATATGAATAGTGACTGAATTGTCACTTACTCGCCGAATTTCCTCCCCCAATCCCGATATCCGAGCGGCTGCCGTCAAGATCGGTCAGCACTGAGTCGCCGGCATCGATGAGTGGCGACGTCGCCGATAGCTTGAAAGTGAGGGTATCGGCAAAGAGCGGATTGATTGACAGATTGCCGAACTTGCCCGTCAGATCCGTGATCTCAGCGTAGTTGCCCGCGTACTTCAGGGGTTTGCCCGGCTCGGTGGTCGGCGTCGTCCGTTCGGCGGAAATCAGGTTCGAGTCAACCCAGACGCAGTTGTTGGTAACAATGAAGTCGTTGGGATTGCCGAGCATCCAGATACCGACGCAAGGGCAAACCCAGTGCGCCCGCCAACCGTTGTTGTACACGATATTGTTGACGAAGACGCCGCGCGGGCCCGTTTTCTCGGCGCGATCGCCCCAGTTGGCAAAACCGCAATTGCCGTTGCGGTAGACCAGATTGTTGGTTGCCTCCAGGAACGAGGTACCGGTCGCGATAATTCCCCAGCCAAGACAGTCCATCACAACGTTGTTGCGCACGACGGCCCGCGAAGTCCCGAACGAGCCAATCCCCTTCCAGAACTCACTCACCCGGTTGCGCAAGACTGTTGCCTGGGCATCCCAGGTAATCCCGATTCCAGCACCGCGACCCTTGCTGATGACATTGTCTGAAATGAATGCCTTGGCGCCGCGGTAGAGGGCGATGCCGTCCCAGCCGCCGTTGATAATGCGGTTATTCTCGATAAACAACTCGGAGCCCTCGCGGCCGAAGATGCCGCCGATGCCCACGACAACTGTCGTGTCGCGCTGGTTGTTATCGTAGATGTTGCAGTTGCGGATGGTGACGCGTGAGAACTTGGCGACAACGGCGGCGTCGGTAGCATTGCCGTCATGATCGCGCATACCGCCGGTAATCGTGACGCCTTCAAGCGTCGAACCCCGGCTGTCGAGAAATAGCACACCGTACCCGGCATTGGTGACCAGGATCGTCGAATCTGGGATTTCGCCGGCGATCGCCAGCGCTTTGCCTTTGACAAGGAAGCCGTAGGTTGCGTCTACCATCGTGCGCGGTTCGAGGCAGTTGCCGCATAATTCTTCGGAATATTTCGCCGATACTGCCTGATAGACACCCGGGAGGAGGATAATCTTGTCGCCGGAGCGCGCCGAGTCGATCGCGGTCTGCAAATCCGCATAAGGCGCTCGATAGGAGCCGTCGCCGCCGCGCGGAGCATCTGCGCGCGCGAAGATCGTGCGAAACTGCGGCTGGTATTGCTCGGCACACGAGGTCAGAACGACCGCAAAGACTGCAACGACGGCGATCAAAAAACGCATAACTCCTCCGCTTGCGAGATGGTTTTAACCTAATTAAGTTTGGCGGTCATGAACAGGAAAAAAAGCTCATCCGGCGTGCTGCCCACCACGCTCGACCTGTTCGAACAGCCGTTTCTGGCCGAGTCGAAGCGACGCGAACCGGAGGCGGCGGAGACGGGGCTGTTGCCGTCGGTCGATGAACTCTACCGCCGATTTCAGCAGTACAACATCAAGTACTTTGCCGGCAAACTGCCGACGCCGCGAATACGCTACTCTCAGCGGATGCTGTGCGCCGGGCAATATATCCGCAGCCGGCAGGAAATCGTGATGTCACGCAAATACCACGAGGTCTTCCCACAAGATATCGACGACACGCTCAAACACGAGATGATTCACATTATTCACTTCAATCACAGCGCCGATTTCAAACGGGAAGCCGCGCGGATTGGCGCCTCAGTCAAAGCCAAGACCCACCAGACCCTCAGAATGCAGCCCCGGTATGTCTACCAGTGCCGTGCCTGCAAGACGGAATACCCCCGGCGCAAGCGGCTGATCTCGGCCTCCTGCGGCAAATGCTCGCCCTCACGCTTTGATCCCAAGTACAAGTTAGTGCTGAAGCGCAAACTCAGATAATATCGTATCCATCGAAGCGGGACAAAACCCCGACACCTAAGCCGACGGCTGCCCCGGCTTGCGCATGGTCAGTGCAAACAGAACGCCCAGCACCACGGCCGCCAATCCAATCCCGACCCAGGGTATCCAGCGATGACGCTCGGTGAAGCGATTCTCCTGATCGTCGCAGACGTCGCCGATGCCATCGCCGTCGCGGTCGTACTGGTCGCGGTTGGGGACGTTCGGGCAATTGTCGAGGCTGTTGATAATGCCGTCGCGATCAAGATCGTCGCAGGCATCGCCGCGACCGTTGTTGTCAGCGTCGGTCTGATCGGGATTGGCAATCTCAATGCAATTGTCGCGGATATCGGGAATTCCGTCCTCATCAAGATCAGAGAAGACGTATCCACCGTTTGCCTGAGCCGCCACGTCTGGGAGCTGAACGACGCCGCGGTCGTCTGTTAGATTGCCTGGTTCAGCCACCGGCGGCCAGATATGGCGGTCAGGGTCAAAGTAGACACGGTAGCCATGCCCGGGTTGGGCCAGGAAGCGCAGAACGCGCGACGTATCGCGGGCTTCCTGCTCAGTAATGAGACGCAACTCGGAAATCCGCAGCGGCTGAATGAATTCAATGGTGAAGTTCCAGTAATCGGAGCGGACTTTCGGAAAGCGAACGACAGTCGAGTCCAGTTTGGCGCCGGAGGCTAGCGCCCGCAGTTCGCCATGTTCTCCGCGAACATTTACGGAGATCTTCTGCGGCAAGGCGACATGTTCATCCAGGATGAGCACCACGCCGGAACAGGTGATCGAATCGGAGCAGGTCAGGGTGATGTTGGCTTCGCCGCGATCTTCGGCGGTGAAGTAGAAATCGGCGAAGGTGCGAACATCGTCGTCGAGCATTAACTGTGCGCCTTGGTAATAGGTGTTGGCGTCAATACTCAGGCAGGATTGGTTGATGATCGGAGTGGCCTCGAATAATGACGGCTCGAATATGCGCTCCACAGTATCGAGCACGGCAAACTCCCAACGCTCGACCACGTCAGACGCAAACGACATCTCAACGACCGTCGGAACGGCAAGTGCGGGTATCTGCGGCGTCTTGTAGCTCCGGTAGGCGCTGGTGATGCCGTCAATCTGCGTCTGGGGCAGCGGCGCTGCCTTCGCAACGACCGTGATCATAAGGAGAGAGGACCACAAGAGCAATCGGGGTAGATTCATGATGTTGTTCCCTTCTCCGACTTGCCGGACTCGGACTTTTGTCGGCGACGTGCCCAAAATGCCGTGCTCATTAAGAGCGCGCCGACCAGGAAGAAGGTGATGATCCGCCCAGACAACTCCATTCTCCACACGTCGACAGCGAGCAACCGACCAACAACGAACGCGAGCAGTACTCCGCCGTAAACGACCAGCCCACGACGATCGCGGCCGCGGCCATAGAGATAACTCGCAAGCCCGATGATCGTGTAGATCACCAGAGCCAGCGTGACGGCGCGATCGGGACTCGCCAACACCGCATGTAGTGATTGCCATAACAAGATGTACGAATAGAGTGAACCAAGGACAATCAGCGGTGGGCCAAATCGCGGCATTCCAGCTTCAATGATGCCGCGTGTCAATTGCCGGAAGAATGTGCCCAGCCCGATCATGGTCAGGGCTAACACCGCCAAGACAAAGAAGTCGCGGTGGAAGACGCTGGAGAGCCAGGAGTTGGAAGTGATGCTGCTGACCGACAGTGCCATCGGGACGACAAACAGCAGACATAACCATTGTGCCAGCCGCAAATCCCGGCGCAGATAATAGCCGGCGACACACAGGGCAGCGCATTCGATGGTGTAGGCGATTGTCAGCGCCGCGCCATCCAACTCGACCGCTGTCGCTGCCGCCAACAAGACTGCACCGACCGCGGTGTAGACGTAGAAAGGTTCACGGCGATTGGTGGCGCGCGTCAGGAGAAAAGCGCCAACCACGAAGGCTACCAACCAGGCACAGATGATCAGGCTCTGCCACTCGTCAGGCGCGCAAGTTCGGATCCAGATCAGTAAGAACAGGCCAGTGCCGGCAGCGGCAATCAAGTCCGTGATACTGCGACCGGAACGTGCGCGGATAATTCCAGCCGAGTTGGTCAGGTAGAATATTGCACCGAAACCGAAAGCGAACGGTAGCAGGTGGCTGTGATCGGCATAACGCGAGTCAAAGAAGATCGGCACACTATAGGCTGCAACCAGGGCAAGCGCTGTCAGCGTCAACTCGCGCCAGCCGGTGAGGAAGACGACCCAGATTACGCCCAGTGTCACGATCAGCAGATATGAGAATAATCCGATCTGGTCGGTCTGCGGCGGGTGCGTCAACAGCGGCGCGACTCCGGCAAGGATCAAACCGCAAACGGCCAGCGGCCGGCTCTTCTCCTTCACGCTCGCCAGAGCTACAAAGGCAGTGCTCATGAACATCACGATCAACGCCGCGAGCGGAGTAAAGAAATCGTAATACGTGCGCGCGGCAAAGATTGTAATCAGGATCGTAGTAGAGCCGAGAACCAGGAAGATACCGCCTTGATGGCGGTATGTGCGGATACGCCACCAACCCAGGAGGAGAATCGCCGCGCCCGCGACCAACCCAAGTGCGATTCGCCCCATCGGGCCGATCCAATTGTTGAGGAAAGCGTATGTTGCCAGCCAAGCAAAGCCAAACAGCAGCAGCAAGGCGCCGAGCTTCAGCAACCAATCCTCGCGCAGCCAACGAACCAGCCGGTCAGCCGAGGTCGTTCCGGAACCCAGCGGCACGGCCGATGGTACCAGACGCGGAGTACCAGCGGCAGCAACCGGTGTTGCCGGTGCTGCTTCGGCGGCGGCAGGTCGCACGGGGGCCGAGACTGTGCCTTCTGTCAGCAGCTTCTCGAGTCTGCCGATGCGCTGGCGCAAATTCTGCACCGTAACCAGCAGGTAAACCACGCCGAAGAACCCGGCGAAGACAGCCAGTGCGAGCATGCATTCGAATGCGAACATGTCCATTTCTGTTGCTCAAGGAAGCAGCGCCGTGAAAGGGAGTCAACCAAAACATGGACTCGCTGCAGTCAGGATTTGCGTGCACTTGTGGGCTCGGAGACTGGCGATGTGAAAACGAAGTCAGCTTGGCGACGGCAGGTGAATAGCTACAGTTTGAATTCCGCAAGATCCTTATAGAGTGGCCCAGAGGGTCGAAGGTGCGATTCGATCAAGTGAATTGCGTCGACATGTACGGGCACCGGCCCGAACGAAGCGCGGGCAAAGGCCGCTTTCAGCGCCTCCAGTCGTTCCGGTTCCTTGACGCGGCCCAGTGTCAGATGAGGTGAGAAGGCCCGCTTCTCCGACTCAAAACCAAGCTGCGTGGTCTCGCGGTCAAGCGTCGCAGCGATCGCAGCCAACCTCATTTCCGGATCATTGATTCCCACCCAGAACACGCGCGGTGCCCGCGGATTCGGGAACGTGCCGCAGTTGCGCAGGGTGACATCAAAGGGGCCAAATCCGGTTGCGGCAACGCGGATGGAAGATTTCACCGACTCAAGCAATTCGGGCGCGGTCTCCCCGAGGAACTTCAACGTGATATGAATATTGTGCGGCTCGACCCACTTGACCCGCCCCGGCAGCTTGAGGAATTGCTCCATGAAATCGCCGACCTGATCTTGCGTAACCGTTGGAATTCGGGCGGCGATAAAGAGGCGCATACTACGGCTGCAATTTCCGGCGCAAGAAGTCGAGCGCCTGCGTGGCCGCGCGCTCGCGGATGCGCTCGCGCGTGCCGAACAAGTTGAGCTTCAGAACGGACACATTGTCCTTACGATCAGCATAGCCGACGTACACCAGCCCGACCGGCTTCTCCGGCGTCGCGCCGCCTGGTCCGGCAATACCGGTCACCGACACCGCGTAGTCGGATCCGGTTAATTGCAGCACGCCACACGCCATCGCTTCGGCAACTTCGTGGCTGACGGCGCCGTGTCCGGCAATCAGTTCCGTCGGCACATTCAAGGCTGCCGATTTGACCGCGTTGGCATAGGCTACTACGCTGCCGACGAAGAACTGCGAGCTGCCGGGAAGGTCGGTCAGCCGCTTTGCGATTAGTCCACCGGTGCACGACTCGGCCGTCGCGAGCGTCTGTCCGCGTGCGATCAACAGCCGGGCAATGATATC
The DNA here is from genome assembly GCA_020853795.1 of Candidatus Zixiibacteriota bacterium. Lineage (NCBI taxonomy): Bacteria > Pseudomonadati > Candidatus Zixiibacteriota > Candidatus Zixiibacteriota bacterium. The sequence goes on along the minus strand of JADYYF010000048.1, from coordinate 42,624 downwards.
CGGCATTGACTCTTCGCCGATTGTGAAGACGTAGTCTCCCAACTTGAGGCAGATTGCCTTGACCAACTGATCGGCGGCAGATTCGGCCTCTTCCGGAATCGATGCCGTGGCCGTCACGCGCAAATCAACACCCTTGTAGCTTGGCAGGTATGCCAACCTGAGTCTCTCGCCGGCCGGTTCGAGTTCGGCGATGGTCTCCGCGATCTCGGTCTCCGTGATGCCAATGGTGCGGATGCGTCGAATGATGATCGCCCCGCGCCCCGGGCGCTTGGAGAGGTATGGAATAATCGCCTGATCGAGAATCGCTTCCATCTCCGCCGGCACGCCCGGCAGCGCCGCGAAGAAGCGCTCAGAGTCCTGGAAAACAATCCCGGGGGCAGTGCCGATCGGATTGACGAGCAGATCGGCGCCTTGCGGCTGCAGCGCCTGGCTTTGGGCAATCGCTGGCATCTTGCGATTGCGCTGTTGGAACAGCGCTTCGAGACGCCTCATCACCTCGTCATTGAGGACCAGCTTGCGGTCAAATGCAGCGCAAATGGCATTCTTGGTGACATCGTCCTTCGTCGGCCCGAGGCCGCCGGTCATGATCGTGACCGGCGAACGCTGCCAGGCTGTCTGGATCGCCTCCCTGATATCGTCATGCCGGTCGCCGACCGTGGTCTTGCGGGCGACCTCGATGCCGATATCCGCCAGTCGACGCGCAACATAGGCCGAATTGGAATCGACCGTCTGCCCGGAGAGGATTTCCTCGCCGACGATGATGAGTTCCGCGATCATGACCACAGCCTAAGGTAGATGAGTCCCTGCAAAAGTAGATTCGTGTAGACGCCGCAGGCGAAGTCATCGCCCATGATACCCCAACCGCGCGGCAAAGTGCGTTCCCAATAGCGTCCCGGAAACGGTTTGATGATATCGAGAATACGGAAGATCACGAATCCGGCCAGGTAGTTCTGCCAGGTCACCGGCACGAAACAATAGCTCACCATGATGCCGGCGATCTCGTCGATGACGATCGGTTTGCCGTCGTGGCCGAAGAAATGCTCGGCTTCGGTCGCAACCCAGACCCCGACCGCCAACATCACGACGGTGCTGATGATCTGGGTGGGAATCCCCAGAGGAAACAGGAACCAGGCCAGCACAACCCCGGGAATCGTGCCGGTCGTGCCGGGAATGGTCGGTGAGAGGCCGAAGCCAAGCCCGGTGGCGATGCATTTGATCAGAAAGTTTCGCAAGCAGCCTACTTCATTGTGTTGCGCAGAAGATACAGGCTCTTCCACAGATAGTCAATGCCGGTGCCGACGGTAATGGCGACCGTCGCGAACATCAGCCAAAAAATCATGCGTTCCGGCGCCGGCGACTTCAGCCACGGCCATTCGATCTCCAGTAAGGGCAGAAACGTGCGTGCGTTGATGACCAGCAGTATCACAGTAATCGATGTCATTTGCAGAAACGTTTTCGCCTTAGCCGACCAGGACGGCGTAATCAGGACGCCGCGATAGGCGGCGATCGTACGCAGCCCGGTGATCAGAAATTCGCGCAGAATGATCAGCAGCACCATCCACATCTGTACGTAACCGAGGGCGACGAAGGCGATGAAGGCCAGCGAGGTCAGAATCTTGTCGGCGAGTGGGTCGAAGAATTTCCCGAAACTCGTGGAAATGCCGTACTTGCGGGCATAGTAGCCGTCAAACAAGTCGGTCAACGCGGCGACAATGAAAATGATCATTGCCCAGAACTTGGCCCACGCATTATCGACGATGAACAATGCCATAAACACCGGCGCGAGCACAATGCGCACCATCGTCAGGAAATTGGGCAGGTTCATCGGACTTCCTCAGAGATCGTTGTGCCGTATCGCATCCCGATTCCGAATCTATCGATCTGCGGCTGTTGAATCAATTGAATAAGATTTTCGTGATCAACGTGAATCTTTGCGCGGCTAACGCAGTAGAAGGAAGTTGGTAACTACTGGGCAAGAAGTATGGAGACGTATGATCACGGGAATCAATTTCGCGATGATTCGCGCTGTTGTGCTGGCGGGGTGCCTGGCTCTGCTGGTGCCGCTGCAATCGGGGCGAAGCGAGTCGACTTCGACCGCTGCGGTCGGCTCGTCAAGCAGCGGAAGAATCAAGGCTCTCACGCAGGAGGAAATCGACGGCTATCTTAACGGCTATGGCATGGGACTAGCAGACGCGGCCGAGCTGAACCACTACCCCGGACCCAAACATGTGCTTGAGTACACCCAGGAACTGCAGCTCACGAATGATCAGATTGCCGCGACCAAGAAAATCTTCAATGATCAGCAGCGCCGGGCGCTCGAGCTGGGTGAGCAGATCGTCAAAGAAGAACAGCGCCTGGACAGGCTGTGCGCCAGCGCTAAGATCACTGAAAGTGAGTTGGAGAAGCTAGTCAAGAAAATCGCGCAGCTACGCGGCGACCTGCGTTTCGCCCATATGCGCGCTCACTTGCAGATGAAGGCGGTTCTCAGCTCTGAGCAGGTGAAGAAGTACGATGAACTGCAGGGGTACGCGGGCAAATAGTGCCACGGGCTGTGTTCACTACGGACGGAGTGCCCGCCACATCCGCTTTGCGCGGGCGACCGCTTGATTGTGCTGCGCGAGCGTTGACGTGAAGATGTGGTGCCCGTCACCGGTGGCGACAAAGTAGTAGTAGTCGGTGGTCGCCGGAAACAGCGCTGCGTGCAACGACGCCAGCCCCGGCGCACCGATTGGACCGGGCGGCAGACCGGAGTACAAGTAGGTATTGTAAGGCGAGTCGTAGTCAAGGTCATCGCGCAAGAGCGGTCGATCGAGTCCACCCAACGCATAGATCACTGTCGGATCGCACTGGAGTTTCATTCCCTGGCGCAGGCGATTGTGAAAGACTGACGAGATCAGCTCCCGCTCGGAGCCGGCGGCGGCTTCGGCTTCGATCATCGATGCCAGTGTCACGATTTCCAGCAGCGGGCGATTCAGCTTCTGCCGCCGTTGCTCCATCTCGGGCGTGAATTTCTCCCGAAACATTGCTACCATTGTGCGGACTACTTCGTGTGGCTCTTGATAGGGATAGAACGAATACGTCTCGGGGAATAAGAAACCCTCAAACGAAGGCGCGGGGATATTGAGTTCCTCACAGAATCGCGCATCTTCGAGCAGCTTCACCAATTCATTTGAATCGGTGGGAATTTCGTGTACCAGAATCGGTACAATCTCCTTCAGCGTCAGACCTTCAGGGATTGTTACTCGACTCAGTTCCGGCATTGTCTTCCGGAAGAATTTTGCCAGTTCCCAGTGAGAGATCCCGCCCGGGACGTGATATCGTCCCGGCTGCAGGTGTTTGTCGGCGCCGGTATGGCTCATGAAAAAGTTGTAAAGCCGCCGATTCACCGGCAATCCTGCTTCAGCCAGGCGCTGCCGCAGGTCGCCGGCGTCATCCTTTGGATGGATGACAATATTGTAGGATGCCCCCGCCGATCCAATCGGTTCCATGACTGATCGATAGAGCATAATCCCACCGCCGCCGGCCAGGATCAGGATGACCAGGGCGAGTCTCAGCCAGACTTTCTTACGTGCCATCGTTTCGATCACCAGGAGCAGCGGCAGCAGCGGCAAGATCAGCAACAGCAATACCGTGGAAACGAGCCAGAGCAGAATGTCGCGGGCAGTTCGCATCAATCATTTTGAATAGTGGGCGTTGAGATAGTCCTGCAGGATCAACTGCGCGGCGATGACGTCCAGTTTGCCGCGCATCTGTCTTTCGCTCTTGCCGCCGGCGCGCAGTGCATCCTTGGCCTGACTGGAAGTGAAGCGTTCATCTTCGAGGCGCACCCGGTAACCGAACTCCTCGATCCGTCGCGCAAAGATCTTGATCTCCTCGGCCATCTGGCCGTGGCTGCCGCCGGAGAGAGAGACTGGCAAGCCGATGATGACAAGTTCGACGTCGAATTCGAGCAGCGCCTGCCGGACCCGCTCGGCGGCTTCCGCCGGGGATTTCAGCACGATGGTGGCCAGCGGCTGCGCCGTCATGCGCAGTGGATCGGAGTAGGCGATGCCGATGCGCCGCCGGCCGTAGTCGATGCCGATGATGCGTCTCGCGTACATTCAGCGTCAAGGTATGCGTTGTTTGCGTTGGAGTCAAATAGCAAGGCGGAGGTCAGACTTTGGCCGTCAGCCAGCGACCCCGCTGATAGTACCAGTAGAAGGCCACCGTCGTAATCATCCCGGAAATCGTCAGAACCCACCAGACTGCCGTCTGCGGCCAGCCAAATACCTGTGTGACGATGACCGCCGGCAGCACTTGCAGCGCCCAGGAGTGAATAATGCTGACGATCATAAAAGGTGTGTTTAGACCAACACCCAGGTGCACTTGCTCGAGCATGATGAACGCGCCAAAAAACGGGTAGCCGACCGCCGTAATCCGAAGCAGGGTTGCGCCGTGTCGGATAGTCTCGGCATTGTCGAAGAAAATCCGCATGTAGGTTTCGGCAAAGACAAACGTCAGCAGACCGAGAGTGCCCATAATCCCTGCCCCCAGCCAGATCGCGTGATCGGCTGTCGTCTTGGCCCGTACATACTTGAGCGCGCCGAGGTTGTGGCCGATCAGCGACGACAGCCCCAGGCCGATGCCGACGATCAAAGCGATACCGAAGCCGAACACCTGCATACTGGCGCCGAACGCCGCGACCACGCCGGTTCCGAAGGTGGCGATGATCGGGGTAATCAGTAAACGTGACAGCGACCACGACAGCTCCCCGATCCAGGCCGGCACACCGAGCCAGAGCATTTTCCACATCGACGCGACCGAGACGGGCACCCGGCTGCGCAAATGCAGCTGGACATTGACATACGGCGAGAGGAACAACAACATCCCTACGACAAAACAGATGGCGAAACTGGCAACGGTTGCATAGGCCGCGCCGGCGATCCCATACGCGGGCAACCCGAACCAGCCGAACATCAGCAACGGATCGAGGATGACGTTCAGCGCGTTTGAGCCGATCATCAGCGCCATCGCCAAATTGGGATTGGCGACGCCACGCAGCGCCGTGAAGATCGAATAGGCCGCATAGAACACCGGTAACCCGATGATTACAATGCGGCCATAGGTGACACCCATGGCATAAGCCTCGCCCTCGGCACCGAGCAGACGCAGCATGATGGGAAGGAAGATCAGACCGACAATATTGACGAGTAGGCCGAAAAAGAGCTTGAGGATCAGTGTCTCTTTGATCGCCGTTTCGGTGCGATCAAAATCGCGTTCCCCGTATCGGCGGGAAATAATTGCCACCGAACCGGGACCGATCAGGCTGTTGAACGCGAACAGGATCCACATCAGGTTGGTGAAAAACGTGATCGCAGCAACGCCGTTTTCGCCTTCGGGAAGCCGCGAAACCCAGAACATGTCGGCCACGGAATAGAGGTGCTGGGACAAGAAGCCGATCATAGACGGCAGCCCCATCCTGAGAATCGAGCCCAAAACTGAGCCTTCGGTGAAGTCCGTGCGCTGTCGTTCAGTGGTTTCCAGCATTGGGAGATAATACGCGAATGTCGACGAAAGGTTCAATGTGAATTTGGGTAAGCAATAACGAAGTGCCGTTGTCGGCAAGCGGCGGTTGGGGGACAAATCGAGGGCGGTCCAATCTCCGCCCTCAACAGGCTACTTACGCCTGCGCGCCGGTTTTGCGGGCAGGAACGCGAGGTGGAAGACCTCGCCGACTCGTTCGACGCTGTGAAACTTGATATGCGACTTCACTTCCGGCGGCAGATCGACTAAGTCTTTCTCGTTGTCACGCGGAATGATAACCTCTCTGAAGCCATAGCGCAGAGCGGCCAAACACTTTTCCTTCAGGCCGCCGATCGGCAGCACTACGCCGCGCAGCGTGATTTCACCGGTCATCGTCACCTTGGGGCGGATCGGACGATCAGAAAGAAGGCTGACCAGCGCCGTAGCAATCGTAATCCCGGCCGACGGACCATCTTTCGGCACCGCGCCGCTCGGGACGTGCACGTGCAGGTCAATCTTGTCGAACATCGTGGAATCGATACCCAAATCAGCGGCAGAGGAGCGGACGCACGACAGCGCCGTTTGCACGGACTCCTTCATGACATCGCCCAGGCTACCGGTCAAGGTCAACTGCCCTTTACCCGCCATTCGGGTGACTTCAATGTTGAGGATATCGCCGCCTACCGAGGTATAGGCCAGTCCCGGCACGACTCCAACCTCGCCCTCGCGCGGAATCCGATCGGAAATGAAGCGCTCGGGTCCGAGATAATCGGGGACATCGCTGGCCTTGACGGTGGCGCGGCCCTTGTGCCCGGTCGCGACTTTCTTGGCAACCTTGCGGGCGATCGCCGCCAACTCGCGGTCGAGGTTGCGCAGGCCCGATTCGCGAGTGTAATCGTGAACCACCTTCAGAATTGCCTCATCGGCGATTTGCAGATCAGTCTTCTTGAGACCGTGGTTTTCGATCTCCCGCGGCACGAGATAGCGTTTGGCAATCGCCAGTTTCTCTTTGTCGGTGTAACCCGGGATGCGGATAACTTCCATCCGGTCGAGCAGCACCGATGGGATCGTGTCAAGAATATTGGCGGTAGTGATGAACATCACTTTGGACAGATCGAAGGGGACATCGAGGTAGTGATCGGAGAAGCTGTTGTTCTGTTCCGGATCGAGCACTTCCAACAGCGCCGAGGATGGATCGCCGCGGAAGTCCTTGCCGATCTTGTCCACCTCATCGAGCATGATCACCGGATTGTTGGTGTCGCAGCGGCGGATCGCCTGGATAATCCGACCCGGCAGCGAACCGATGTAGGTGCGGCGATGACCGCGAATCTCTGCCTCGTCGTGCATGCCGCCCAAGGCAATGCGCTGGAACTTCCGTCCCATCGAACGGGCAATTGAACGTCCCAATGAGGTCTTGCCCACGCCGGGCGGACCGACGAAGCAAAGGATCGGGCCCTTGAGTTCTGATTTGAGCTTCTGCACCGCGAGAAACTCCAGGATGCGCTCCTTGACCTTCTCCAGACCGAAATGGTCCTCGTCGAGAATCTTCCCGGCCTTGTTGATGTCGAGAGCTTCATCAGACGACCGGTTCCACGGCAGAGTCGTCATCCAATCGAGGTAAGTGCGGCTGACGATATACTCGGCGGCCGAAGGATTCATCTTGGCGAGCCGGTCGAGTTCCTTCTCAGCCGCTTCCCGAGCGATCTTCGGCAATCCATTCTCGATGATCCGGTTGCGGAACTCCTCGATTTCATTGCTGCGGTCATCATCCTCGCCGAGTTCCTTCCGGATCGCTTTGAGTTGTTCGCGCAAGATGTAGTCGCGCTGCATCCGCCCCATCTCATGAGCCGCTTCATTCTGGATCTTCTTCGACAGCTGCAGCACACCGACTTCCTTGTTGAGATGCTGAATCAGCTTTTCGAGCCGCTGCTGGACGTCGAGCGTCTCCAGCAAATCCTGCTTGTTGGCGATGCTGAGGTTGATATTGGAGGCCAGGTAATCGGCCAGCTTGGACGGGCTCTCCTGGTTGATAGCCGTGATGTAGATTTCCTCCGAGACGTTGGAGGCCAGTTCGACCACGGTCTTGACCAACTCGAGCACGTTGCGTTTCAGGGCTTCAATCTTCACCCCGGATGATTCGATATCGTTGAGGATATCGATCTCGGCCATGATGAACGGTTCCGTCTCGCGGATCGACTTGAGTTGGATGCGATGGAGCCCTTGCACCAGGAATCGTACCGAACCGTCGGGAAAACGCAACATCTTCAGGACCGTTGCCGCCGTACCGACTGAATGGACGTCTTGCGGGTCGTTGGTTTCGCCCTGATTCTCCCGCTGCGTATAGAGGCCGATGGTCTTACCCGCCATCAGGGCATCGTCAACGAGCTTTGCCTGCCGCTGATCGGTAATCATCAGCGGCATGATCAGGTAAGGAAACACCACCATCCCCCGCAGCGGCAGGATCGGCATGACCTTTTCCGTCATCGGGGTTTGATCATTCTTCGTCATAACTGGCGCCTGCAATGCAACCTCCTATAGATCAACCATCCAGAGAGCGAAACGTTGCATCCCGGTGATTCACTCCCAAACTGGGGACTACATGTACTATATCGTAAAAATCGCAAAAAGCTTCACTACCCATTTGCAGATAAGGACTTAGCCACCGGATCGGCGATTGAGCTCTGCCAGAATCTCGCTGATGCGCACGGTCGCGGGGCTATCTGGATAGTTCTGGAGATAACCGGTGAGTACGGCGCGCGCCCGGTCGATTTGTCCGCGCCGGTCGAATATCTGCGCCAGATACATGTACGGATCCGGCGTGATCGGATTGATCGCCATCATCTGGTTACAGATCATCTCGGCTTCGTCAAGTTTGGTTTGGTTGATCAATGCAACGCAAAGTCCGAGCAACGCCTTGAGGTCGTTTGGCATCCGCGTCAACGCCTCGCGCTCATACTGCTCGGCCTCGGCCCAGCGCTGCATCAAGCCGAGAGTAATGGCGTAGTTGTGATAGTATACGGGATCGCGCGGTTCGTAACGAATTGCCTTCTGTTGCGCATCGATGGCGCGATCGTAGTCGCCGAGACGTGTGTAGACCTGTCCCAGGTGCGTCCACAACGCCGCCGCCGTGCTGTCTAATTCAAGACCCTTATCACAATAATATTTGGCGTCGGTCAAGCGGCCTTCATTCAGGCTGAGTTGCGCCAGGTTGGCGTAAATGCGCGTATGCGGTCGCAGCGCCAACGAACGCTTCCACATCCGTTCGGCCAGCACCATGTTGCCCTCGTTACGCAAGTGATTGCCCATCATCTCGAATCCCACCGCGCCCTCGAGATCATACAGGCTCAAGATTTGAATCTGTCGCTGCGTGGCCTTTTCGAAGCTGGCGTTTACAGCGGCAAAGGAGAAAAACAGTGCAAATGCGACCGCCGCGAGTGCGATGGGCGCTACCTGGCACACGCGGAATTCCTTGTACTCGCTGAACAGCATTGCGCCAAAGAACGTTACAGTCAACCCGGCGGCGGAAAACAGATCCCAGTCAACGGCGTAGCCCAATCGTGAGTGCAGAAGCAGCAGCATCGCGATTGCACCCGGGAGTGCCGCCGCAACCAACAACAGCGGGCGTTGCTCGCGCCAGGAGGTACGCGGCTTGACTGTCAGGGAGGCGACGATCAGAATCAACCCCACCCCGGCTGTGAGGAACAACTCGTTGATGACGTCAATCAAATGCTGGGACGACAGGAGCGTGTAACTGCTCTCGGAGGGGCTCAGCCCCATGATCAATTGACTGACTCCCAGGGTCGGCAGTGTCGAGAGCCGCGGCACGACCGCCGCCAGGACCACCGAGAGCACGACGGCAGCGCTGTAGAGAAGCGTTACTCCCTTGCGGCCGTCGCGATGGGCGAAATAGGCGCCCACAAGTAAACACGGCGCGAAAATCAGTGCCTTGAAGTGGAAAAGCACCAGCAGGAGATAGAACCCGCACGCCGCTAACGGTGGAATTTCGCCGCGCAGAGCCTTGATACCGGCGGTAAAGAATAAGGCCATCAACGCCGGTATCAGTATGTAGGTTTCGACATAACCGCAAAACAGCAGCGTCGTCCCGGAGAAGAACAACACGATAAACATCAGCAGGCGCAGCGCCGGCTCGACGAAGGCCGTACGCACGAACCAGAGCAAGGCGAAGTAATAGGCAATCCCGCCGATAAACGACACGATTCGGACGGCATCGGTGCCAATGAAACCGAGCGGAACATTCGTCAACTGATACATGACGAAGTTGACGAGTTGCGCCAGCGGCTCAGTCGGCAACCACGACACCCCGACCTCGATCTCACGGGCGCGCAGAAGACCGTCGCCGAGAAAATGCGCGCGCACCCTGAGAGCGATGAACAGGATGGTCAGCAGCGCGGGCACGCCGAGATAGATCAACAGCTTGCGCGGCAACTCGCCGAGGCGCAGATTCTCGCCTCCTAATATCACCGACGCGGCACAAAGCACTGATGCGATTAAGACAATTGTCCGCACCGACCAGTCGTGAAATTGCAGCAGGTTGAGCCCCCACCATGAATTGGGATATTGCCAGGGAGCAGCCAGAAGAAAAATGGCCAGCACCGAGAGGAGATTAATCGGAAGAGCGGGGAAGCGCGGCGTCTTAGACATTGAATCGAAACAGAATGACGTCGCCGTCTTGTACGATATAGTTCTTGCCTTCGAGCCGCACTAGGCCGTGTTTCTTGGCCTCCGCCTGCGAACCATGGCGTTTCAGGTCGTCGTAGTGTACGACCTCGGCACGGATGAACCCGCGTTCGAGATCGGCGTGAATTACGCCGGCCGCTGTCGGCGCCGTCGATCCCTTGCGCACCGTCCACGCGCGCGATTCCTTCTCGCCCGCCGTCAAAAACGAAATCAGGCCGAGCAGGTCGTAAGACCTCTTAATCAACAGGTCGAGAGCCGACTCCCGGACGCCTAAATCCGCCATGAACGATTTGCGGTCGTCGTCGCTGAGTTGCGCCAATTCCATCTCGATCTTGCCGCAAACCACCGCAGAATCGGTGTTCGGACGCTGCGACAAAGCGGCGAATTCGGCGTTGAGCGCCGGGAGACGAGGCAGATCTTCCTCTCCGATGTTGATGACCACCAGCAACGGCTTCAGTGATAGAAATTGAAAACCGCGAATCGCCTTGAGTTCCTCAGCCGTCAGATCGGTCGCACGTAACGCCTGATTACTTTCGAGTGCCTCTTTGACCTTCTTGAGCACTTCGTACTCATGCCGCACCTTATCGTCTTTAACCAGTTTTGCCTGCTTTTCGACCTTGTCGATTCGTTTCTCGATCAACAGCAAATCGGCAAAGACAAGCTCCTCCTCCAGGGTCTCGATATCGCGTTTGATATTGACCGAGCCCTTGGGATGCAGTACCTCATCGTTGGCAAAGCCGCGCACAACATGCGCCAGCGCATCACATTCACGCAGGACCTGCGGAATTTCATTTTCGACGCTGGCTTCCTTCTCACCCGAGAATCCCGCGACATCGATATACTCGACTTCGGCGAAGGTCTTCTTTTTCGAGTTCTCAAGTGTCGCCAGCCAATCCACACGCGAATCCGGCACTAACACTCGACCGCGGTTAAACGCGCCTTTCTGCGACTGGAAGCTGGAAACCTCAGCATTGCCCCGCGTCACGGCATTGAAGATGGTGGTCTTGCCCGAGAGCCCGAGTCCGATTAGTCCGACGATCATACAAACTCAGTATAACGGATTAGTCGATGCGAAATCAAGGAACGTTACGTCGGTAAGCCCTGCAGACAGCGGTCGTGGCCAGGTCGGCCACAACCACCGTCACTGCCGATTATCTGCCGGAAAACTTGGTGTCGCGCTTCTCGAGAAATGCGCCCAGGCCCTCGTTCTTGTCCGCCGTGGCACACAGGGCGGCAAACGCTTGAATTTCGAATGCGTTGGCATTGTCGAGGTCGACTTCCATGCCGCGATTGATCAGTTCCTTGGCGTACGACACCGCCACCGGCGACTTCGATAAGATCGTGGCCGCCATCTTGTCGGCTTCAGCCAGAAGCTGATCTGCAGGAACGACCTTCTCGACCAAACCGATATTCAGTGCCTCGTCAGCCTTGATGATCCGTGCAGTCACCGTGAGTTCCTTCGCGCGGCCTTTGCCCACCAGACGCGGCAACCGCTGTGTTCCGCCAAAGCCGGGCGTAATCCCGAGATTAACTTCCGGCTGACCCATCTTGGCGACCTCCGAGGCGATGCGAATGTCCGTCGCCATCATGAACTCGCAGCCGCCGCCCAGTGCGAAACCGTTAACCGCGGCGATCGACACGATCTTCGAATTCTCGATCTGCGCCAGCACCGCATGGCCCAGCTCAACGAAAGCCTTGCCGCGGACGACATCGAGTTCTTTCAGTTCGGCGATGTCGGCGCCGGCGATGAAAGCCTTGTCACCGCCGCCAGTGAAGATGACGACGCGAACCTGACCGCCATTCTCCAACTCTGTGAACGCGTGCTGGACTTCTTTGAGCGTTTCGGAGTTGAGTGCATTCAGCGCCTTGGGCCGGTTAAAGGTGATCTTCGCCTTCGCGCCATCGATCTCGACCAAGATATTGTTGTAAGTCATTCAGTCCTCACTTCTTGCTGTACTCGTAGAACCCGCGACCCGACTTGCGGCCCAGGTATCCCGCTTTGACCATTCGTTTTAACAGCGGCGGCGAGGCGTATCGCGGTTCGCGAAATTCCTCGAACATGATATCGCCGATGTACATGATCGTGTCGAGCCCGATGAAGTCGGTCAATTCCAGCGGTCCCATCGGATGGGCGCAGCCCAGCTTCATGCCGTTGTCGATGTCCTCCTTGGTCGCCAGCCCGGCTTCATACCAGCGGATCGCATCGATCAAGTACGGCACCAGCAGCAGATTGACGACAAAACCGCACGAGTCCTTGGCGCGCACCACGGTCTTGCCGACCGATTCGGCAAACGCCACTGCGTCGGCAAAACTCTGGTCATCGGTCATGACGGTGCGCACAACTTCCACCAGCTTCATCACCGGTACTGGATTGAAAAAGTGGAGGCCGACGAACTGGCTGCGACGCGAAGTCTCCACCGCCATATCGGTAATCGAGAGCGACGAAGTATTCGAGGCGAAGATCGCGGTCGGCTTGCAGATTTTGTCGAGCGCGCGAAAGATCGGAATCTTGACCTCCAGGTTCTCCGTCACCGCCTCGATGACCAAATCGCAGTCGGCAAGATCCTCCAATTTGGTGGTGGTCCTGATATTGCCCAGCACCTTGCTCTTGTCCTCAGCCACTGCCTTGCCCTTCTCGATGGCCTTGTCGAGCAGTTTCTCGATCCCTTTGATTCCTTTTTGAAGCAGTTCCTCTTTCTCTTCGCGGGCAATGATCTGGTATCCGGCTGCCGCCGTTACTTGTGCGATACCTGATCCCATCTGCCCGAATCCGACAATTCCGATCTTCTTGAAATTCACGGTCCCTCCGCGGGTTTATCATTAGAGCATTGTAGTCGAGTCAAGGGGGATGTGCACGTTCCCTACCTGAATGTCAACGATAGATGCTGGCGCGCCGCAAGTCAAGCCGCACGAAAGCCAATTTCGGTCGATTTTGTAACAGCAGAGCGCAATGGTTGACTCTGATCTTCAAGATTGCTACATTCACCACATGGCAACCGAGTACGGGACAATCACCACCGCTGACGGTATCATTGATGCAGCCAAGACCCTGGGCTCAAAGCATGGCCCGTTTCGGGTGGCGGTAGCAGCGGCCGAGGATGATGACGTCCTGAAGGCATGTGCTGAAGCCGCTCGACTGGGCACGGCGACTTTCTCACTCTACGGCTCGGAAGCCAAATTGCGCGAGATCGGCGAAAAGCACGGGATCGACTTCAGCGGCTTCAAGATTGTCAGCACCAAAGACGCCAACGAGTCAGCTTACCTGGCTGCTCAGGCCGCCGACAACGGTGAAGCCGATCTGATCCAGAAAGGGTTCATCTCAACCTCCGGCCTGCTCAAGACGGTGTTATCGCGTGATTTCGCCCTGCGCGCGTCGGATACACTGAATCATGTCGCAGTGCTCGGTTTCGCCGGCTATCACAAACTGATCGGTATTACGGACGGCGGCATGGTGGTCAAGCCAAACTTCGAGCAGAAGCTCCAGATGATCAACAATTCTGTCCAACTCTTCCATTGCCTGGGCTATGAAACGCCGAAAGTGGCCGTCTCGGCCCCGGTCGACTACATCCACCCGAAACTGCCGGCAACGACTGAAGCCGCCCAACTGACTGCCATGAGTAAGGACGGTCTCATCAAGGACTGCGAAGTCTACGGCCCGCTGACGTTGGACGCGGCCACGAGTCGCGAGGTGGCGCTCGGTCGCGGCATCAAAAACTACGTCGCCGGTGATGCGGACATCTTCCTCGTCGACTCGATCGAAGAGTGCAATATCATCTCGAAGGTACTGATCCTGCTGGCTCCGGCAACCTTTGCCGGCGTGATCGTCGGCGCCAAAGTCCCGGTCAGTCTGGTGTCTCGTACCGATACGGCGCGCAATAAACTGGCGTCGATCTCGATTGCCTGCTTGTTGGCCAATTTCTATCGGCGAGGGCGCGCATGATCAAGGATTTTGCGGCGCTTGAACGACTGGCGCGGGAGAAGACGGTTGATCCGCTCCTGGTTGCATTTGTCGAGCCGCATGAACCGAAGTTGATCCAGGCGATCGACCGTGCGATGAAGCATCGTCTCGTCAAACCGGTGCTGATCGGGGATGAGGCGTCAATCCTCAAAGCCGGCAACGAGGCGGGAATTGAAGTGCGCGGCTGGGAATTGGTACGCTCGCCCGACGCGAATTACTCGGCCTATCAGGCACTGGAATTGATCCGCGACAACAAGGTCGGCGGTATCGGCAAAGGCGTCTTTGGCGTCAAGGACTTCTTGTCACTGCTGTTCGAACGCCGGCTCGGATTCCGCGTCGCCAAGAATCTTGTCACCGGCATCGCGGTGTTCAAGAGCGACAAAGTTGATCGTCTCCTGCTCGCCTCTGATCCGGTTGTCAACCCGCAGCCGGAGATGATGGACCTGGTTGATATCGTGAACAATGCCGTCGTGGTCGCGCGCAAACTGGGTAACCCACTGCCGAAAGTGGCGATGCTGGCCGCTGTCGAAGTGATCTATCCCCAAATGCCGGTTACGATCGTCGGAGCTGTGATCGCGAAGATGGTCGACAAAGGGCAGATTAAGAATTGTCTTGTGGACGGGCCGCTCTCGATGGATGTGGCGATCGTTGAGGAAGCAGCCAAGGAAAAGGGCGCCAAGGGTGAAGTCGCCGGCAAAGCTGACCTGCTGATCGGGCCGAATCTGGCGACCAGTTACGGCGTCTACAAAGCCCTCACAATGTATACTCGCAGCGATGTCGGCGTGTTACTGACCGGGGGCAAAGTCCCGGCCGTAGTGACTTCCGCTTATGACACCGTCGATACCAAGTACAACTCGTTAGTCTTGACGACAATTGCTGCAGCCAAGTAACCCCCACTCCGGAGTTTCCTAAGTTCTCGACGAAATGAATTCGACCGCTCGCTGGAGTCGAGCGATCACTCGCTCCTTGCCGATCAGCTCCAGCATCGCGAACAGCGACGGCCCGCCGGTCAGTCCTGATACCGCCAGCCGTGTCGGATGGATAATGGCCGCCGGCTTGACTCCCAGCTCTTCTGCCAGCGACCGCAACGTCTGATCCGCAGCCGATTCCGAAAGCTCCGGCAGCGCCGTGTAACGCTCGGCAAGTTTCTTGAGAAATCCGGCGCCCTCTGACGTGAATGCCTTGAGTGCGCCTTTCGCGTCATAGGTGAAGTTTTCGGTGAAGAAATAGCTCGCGGCCGGGGCAAACTCCGTAATCAAGCGACAGCGTTCCTTGAGCAATCCCATGATCTTCATCAACCACTGCCAGCGCGTCTCCAGGTAGTACTTTGTTGTCAATCCCGACTCGACCAGCAACGGCGCTACCATTTCCGCGAGTTCGTGATTGGACTTCTCCATTACATACTGATGATTAAGCCAGGTTAGCTTCTCCGGATTGAAGACGGCATTGGAGGCGTTGATGCCCTCGAGCGTAAATGCGTCGATCAGTTCCTGGCGCGACATTTTCTCGCGGTCGTCCTTCGGCGACCAACCCAATAGCGCCAGGAAATTGAACATCGCTTCGGACAGGTACCCTTCATGCTGATACTCATCCACGCTCTTGTCGCCTTTGCGCTTTGACATTTTCGACTTGTCCATGCGCAGAATCAGCGGCAGGTGGCCGAACACCGGCAAGTCCCAACCGAACGCGGTGTAGATTTCCTTTTGCAGAAAAGTGTTGGCAATATGGTCATTCCCGCGGATCACGTGGCTGATCCCCATTTCATGATCGTCAATCACCACCGCGAAATTGTAGATGGCGTTGCCGTCTGACTTGAGAATGATGAAGTCATCGAGATCGCGGTAGTCCTTCTCAATCCTTCCGAGCACCACATCATCGAACCAGGCAGTACCGGAGGTCGGCAGCGCCAGGCGGATGGTGTGCGCCTGGCCGGCCGCGACTTTCGCTTCTGCCTGCGCCGGACTGAGCGAACGGCAAGTGCGGTCGTAGTGGTAGTCTACCTTAGCCGCCTGTGCCGCTTCGCGTTTCTGTTGCAGTGCGGTAGCGCTGCAGAAACAACGGTAGGCCTTGCCCATTTCAACTAACTTCTCCGCAAACGGCTTGTAGGTATGCAGCCGCTGCGATTGATAGACTACGTCGCCGTCCCAATCGAGCCCCAGCCACTTCAGTCCACCGAGGATGACATCAACATATTCCTGTTTTGAGCGCTCCTGATCCGTGTCTTCAATGCGCAGCAGGAACCTGCCACCGGAATGGCGGGCGAAGAGCCAGTTGAACAGCGCGGCGCGTGCGGTACCGACATGAAAATACCCGGTTGGTGACGGCGCGATACGAACACGAATCTCTTGAAAGCTCATAATGACGGTGCTTGCGGTGGTTCCTCGCCGGTGTTGATTGGGGGGGAGAACGGCGAGTGTGGTGCTGTCGGCGCTTCCGTTGGGCTCGGCGGTGCAGCGGTGGGTAGCGGTGGTGCCATCGGCCTGGCGACCGCCACTGGTGCGGTTTCAGCCAGAGGCGCAAGCTCAAACTCCAGCCCGCCGGCGATCCGCGTAAAGAAGTTGAATATCACCAGCCCGATCACAATGAAGATCGTGTTGAAAACCGCCATCGAGATCGAGACAATAAACGGCAGGAACACAACGAGCGCTCCCGAGAACGCCGACAATGCCGCCAGATCAGCGTCACCCATCGACGCCGGCAGCGACATCAATAGCGCAAAAAAGAGTGCATAAAAAATGCCCACGACAAAACCAAGTATCAGATGCACCAAGAATGAGATTTTGACGGCGGGCCAGATCGCGATTCGCTTCAACTCATATTTCATGACATACTCCCCGGTTGCAGGCACGATATGCCTTCACGATCCCGGCGGCAAGCGGATTTTCGAGCCCCTTAATTCGGGGAATTCCCACCATTTGTCGATTTTTGCGTATCATGTTTGACGCGAGGTGCGTCGATGCTATGACTATGAAATCTACGTCAATCGTTTTGATCTCGGCCGCGGCGCTTGCCATTGCGGGGTACCTCTATTATTATTTCATCGGCTGCCATAGTACGTGAGGCATCACCTCGTCGCCGTGGGCGACGACGCTGGTTGGTGCTGCTTTGGGCGCCCTGATTGGACTGAGATTGAGTGAAGGGAAAGACCGCGATGCCGATCTATGAATACTGCTGCAAAGAATGCGGCCGGAAATTCGAGTTGCTGGTCGCCAGTGAGCGCGTCGCCAACGAGCAACGTTGCCCGCATTGTGCCTCCGATCGACTCGAGCGCCTCTTCAGTACGTTTGCCACATCCTCGAGCGGTAGCAAGCCGGGTACGAGTTGCGGCTGCGGTAATTCCAAATTCTCCTGACAGTCCTGACCAACTGAGCGGTCGCTCAGATCGGAACTTACACTCCATCAAGAGCTAATGGGGAAACCGTGGTGGTTCAGCTTGCGGCCGGTGCTGCGATCGCGGCGGGCGCTGTCTGTGCGGTCTGTGGATCGGCAAGCGGAATCGAAATCGTGATGGACGCCCCGTGGCCGGGCGTGGATTCGACGTCAATCGTGCCATCGTGATTCTTGACCACCTTGCGGCAGACCGTCAGGCCGAAGCCGTGGCCGTGCTCCTTGGTAGTGAAGCGGTCGCGAAATGCCTTCTGCAGATTTTCCGGACTGAAGCCGCAGCCGTTATCCTGCACGACCAGCTTGAATGCGTGCTTTTCAACGTCAGACCAGGTGCTGATTCTGATCACGCCGTCGGCTCGCTCGGCGCCGATTGCATCGGCGGCGTTATTGATCATGTTGTACAGTACCTGTTGCATCTGCGACATGTCGAGAAAGACTTGCGGCAGCGCATTATCCAGGGTCAACTCGAGACGAATCTTGCGAAACCGCCGCTGGTGGCGGGCGAAGGTGGCGATTTCATTTATGAGTTCATTGAGATCGAAAGATTGTCGTTTGGTATCCAGCTTGCCGGCTGCCGACAGTGAGGCCGTGAACTTCTCGAACTTGCCGATGTTCTTCTTCACGTTTTCCAGATACTTGACTGCGGACTCCGGATAGGCGCCCGCCGCCTTCATCTCGAATAACTCAATATTCGACAAGACAATGGCGATGAAATTATTGAGCTCATGAGCGATTTCGGACGACATCATCCCCTGAGTAGCGGCGCGCTCGATGCTGACCAGATGATCCTTGAAATCCTCCAGCCGTACCATGGCCGACTGCGCCTCCTGCAGCAGCACGATATTGTCGAGGGAGATCGAGCTAAGGCTCAATAAGACGGTGAGCATCTGGCGATCGGCCTCGGTCACACTGACCGGCTGATCGCTCTTAATCACCAACACCAGTTTGAGCTTGTCCGTGGCCGGCAGCGAGAAGAAACAATAGGATCCGGCGTTGTCGCTCAGGAGTTCCGCTAATCCTCGGAAGGCGGGCAGGCCCAGCAGTCGGCGGAGCGCCGGATGCTGGTTCATCTTACCGGTGTATTCCGATTCGCCGGCGGCGAAGAAATCTTCGGGAAACTCCGCTGCCGGCGCCGGTTCGGCCTTGACTAAATGTGTGTCCTGGCCGGCTGTGCCAAGCACAACTTGAACCAGTTCGGCGGCCTTGTTGTAGAAAACGACCATGCCTTCCTTCAAGCCGAAATGAAACAGCGCGAACCGCAACACCAGTTTAATCAGTGATTCGGAGTCGCCGGCAGTGTAGAGGGCACCCATCAGATTGGACAGGTGCTGCAGTCCGCCGGCGCCCTGCTTCTTCTGCAACTCGCGGCGCTTGGCAAAGGCCGTGGCCACCGACTTCCGGATTTCCGCCAATTCGAACGGCTTCATAATGTAGTCATAAGCCCCGGTCGCGATGGCCTTCTTGGCGGTCTCGACATCGGCATAGCCGGTCATGAAGAGAATACCGACCTCGGGATCGATCTCGAGCACGCGCTGCGCCAGCGCGATCCCGTCCATGTCCGGCATCTTGATGTCGGTCAGTACGAAATCGAACTTCTCATGGGAAACCAGGCGCAGGGCTTCCTGCGGGCTGGGGGTGGACAAGATTGTGTGTCCCACAGTCGAGAGGGCGTCGGTGGCAAAGTGAAGAACGATTTCTTCATCATCGACGATCAGGATTTTAGCGGCGTCGCCTGCGATTTTGTCTCTCCTCTGTTCGCTGCGCTGCGCTCCGCGGCAATTGCCTCGGCGCGCTGTAACACCGTTCGCAACTCTGCCAGGTCGAACGGCTTGCAGATCGTCCCGACCACGCCGGGATTCTCAGTGGCGCGGCCGAGCTTGTCGGGATAGGAATCGGTTACAATTACCATTGTGCGCTTGTCAAGTTCGTGCACCTTGCGCGCTGTGGTCAGGCCATCCTGCCGCGGCATGTGCATATCCGTAAACACGAGATCATAATGCTGCTGCGCCACCTTGGATACAGCCTCGATTCCGTTCGGCGCTTTCTCGACCTGATAGCCATCGTTGCGCAAAACGTCCGCCAACAGGTCCCGGATGATTTCGGTGTCGTCGACAACCAGGATCGACTTGATGGAGCGTGGCTCGTTCATATCGTGCCCAAAGCATTTTGAACCGCAGCACGAATCTGCGCGATCGAGAACGGTTTTTTGAGAAAGTCGGCGGCGCCGGCCTGGATACATTCTGAAGCGGTCTGCAAGGATGCATAGCCAGTCACCACAATGACCTTGATCGACTTGTTGTGCTCCTTAATCTTCTTTAGGAGCGTCAACCCGTCCATCCCCGGCATTTTCAGGTCGGTAATGACGAGATCGACCTGGCTCTGCTGAATCACCGCCAGAGCTTCTTCACCGTTGTGAGCGCCGACCGGCTCTTGCGCCGAAAAGACCTCCAGCAGAAACTCACGCATAACTTCTTCGTCATCAACGACTAATATCTTCTTTGGGTCGGGCATCCTGCACCTTGATACTTTAGGTATTCTGAATTATGGGCACGCGAGCCTTCTCTTTAACAATCGGTAAAACGACGGTAAAAGTTGAGCCGACGCCGACCTGGGAATCGAGTTTTATGTCGCCGCCGTGGTCACGGACGATACCGTAAGACACCGACAACCCCAGTCCGGTACCTTCTCCGACTTTCTTGGTCGTAAAGAACGGCTCGAAAATCTTGGCGCGGTTCTCCTCGGGAATACCGATGCCGCTGTCTGTAAACAACACTTCGATGGCGCCGCCGAATTCGCCGACCGGTGGATTGTGTCGCGTGCGGACCACCAAATCGCCGCCCTGCGGCATCGACTGCATGCTGTTGATGAGAATATTCGTAAACACCTGTTGCAGCAGATTGACATTGCCGAGCACGTTCGGCAGGTTCGGCTCCAGTTCGACCGTCAGGTGGATATCCTTCATCCCCAGTTGATGCTGCGTGAAGACAAACGTCTCTTCCAGCGCCGCGTTGACGTCGACCAGATCAAACTCCGCTTTATCGGAGGAACGACTGAACTTCAGCAAGTTCTTGACGATCATCTTGCAGCGCCGCGCCTGGAGTTCGATATCAGCCAGGTAACGTTGGAAGTTGGCATAGTCGCGTTCGTCGAGCTTGCCGCTTTGCAGCTTCTCCAGCGCAAATTGCGCGTAGCCGAGGATACCGCCGAGTGGGTTATTGAGCTCGTGAGCAACTCCGGCGGCTAATTGGCCGACTGCGGCCATCTTTTCCGACTGAATGACCTGCTTCTGTACTTCTTCCAGCTTCTGCGTCCGTTCGCGAACCTTTTGCTCCAATGTCTGGTTATGCATCTCCAGTTCATTTTGAGTGCGCTGGAGCGAATCGCACATCGTGTTGAAGGCCTCGGCCAAGCGCTCCAGCTCAGCATCGGCTTGCATCTTGACGCGCTGCGACAGATTACCCGAGGCAATTGTTTCGGTCGCCTCGACCAGCGTATTGATCGGGCTGGCGATCATCTTCACCAGCGTCACTGACAGCAAGATCCCGAGCATGACCAGCAACAAGGTCGAGTACACGATCATTTGTCGTGTTTCGCTGATCTTGGAGACAGTCTGGCTGGTGCTGATGCCGATCCGCACGAAGCCGATCACTTCTCCCTGGTTGGTCAAGGCGGCGGTGCTCGCCTGACCGAGTTCCTCGCGGGAGACGTCGTTCTTGTGCGAGCGCACCTGAGCGACGATTTCGATGTAGTCAAAGGCGTCGGACAGGGAGTGATCGTGCGCGGCCACGATGGCATCGGTCGCTGTAAACATCTTCTCCATGTGCTCGGCCGCGTCGCCGATGCGTACCGCCCCGTCTTTGACCTCCGGTTGATGACCTTCATGCAAGACTCGCCCGTCGGCAGTATAGATCTGCGCGAACAAGATCTCCGGTTCGGTCAGGATGCCGTTGACCAGGCCTTCCAGCTCCGTCTCGATTTCGAGCATCACGCCAAACTCGGCATTATGCGCCATGTTCCGCGCCAGCGACATGCCCCGCGAACGCAGCCCATCCAGCGCCGACTCGGAAAACTCATCGAGCAAGAACATCGACAACATCAGCGAGTTGATCAGAAGCAACGCACTGACGCCGATAATCAAACGCCACTTCAGGCCGACCCGATTATGGATGCGTTCCAACAACGACATCAGTAGGTCTCCTTGGCGACGCTGATCAATTCCTGCGACAGGTTGACATTGAGCAGCTTTCCGGACTTAAGATTCAGATAGAGATAGACCACGTCCGGAGTCGTCGGCTTGACGCTCGCCAATTCGCGCCCGGACAACAACTGCAAGGCCAGTTCACCGGCCTGGCGGCCAATAAACTTGTAGTCGGCCTCGAGACAGAACAGAGCGCCGTTCTCCACGAAATTCTGATTGAAGCCCATGATCGGTACGCCGCAGCGCAGCGTTTCCAGCAAGGTGTGCCGGATGAACTGCGGTGACGACAGCAATTCATCGGCGACCGTCCAGATGCCGTCAACGGAATGACAGAGACTGTCGACCGCGGTCGGAAGCTCCTTGCTCGTGGCAATGGCAATATCCACCAATTGCAGACCCAGTGCTGCAGCCGCGCGTCGCGCTTCCGCGACCAACCGCGCCGTGCTCTTGGTATAGATCACGCCAATACGTTTGAGTCCCGGCAGGATTTCGGCAAAACGCTGAATCTGCTGGTCGACCGGAATGTCCAGGGCGGCGCCGGTGACATGTGACCCCGGCTTGTCCCAGGATGTAATGAAGCCGGATTCAATTGGGTTGAGCACTTTGGCGAAGACGATCGGCAAACTCGGGAAACTGCGGTCGGCGAATGCGGTGGCGGTCGTGCCGACGGTGACCAGCAATTCCGGTTTGTAGTCGTTAATCACAGCGACCTGCGCCTGGTCCTGGGTCTTGAGATAGTGGATGATCAGACTGCAAGGAGGATTGCAGCCGCGCAGCGACCATTCCAGTCCGGCAATGGTGCGCATTGTGTGCTTGCTGGAATCGGCGTACAACACTGCCACGCGGCGCGCGGCAAAGCTCTGCGCGGAACCGAGCAGTAGCAGGAGGGCCAAGGCGAGAACGGAGAGGCGACTCTGACTCACAAACGCGTGCCCCCGTCAATCCCGTTCCGGCGAAGTGGTCTCCGACACTGTCTGCATTCACCCGATGCAGTCGGCACGAACATTCCCTCCCAAAGGTGATGCGGGTGTTGAACAGCCTTTGCCGCTGCGGCGTCAGACTGCGAGGTCGGCCTTGGAATAGTCGTTGCCTCAGAGGCGGATAGCCACACGACTGCTGCTCAAGTGTTTTTATCGGAAGCTGGAGTACCGCCTTTATGCGGATTCCGCGTTTTGTCGGTGCATTTGCTTCACTGCGAAACACCAATCGCAGAAATTTCTTGCGGTCGATGAGAATCAGCGCCTGCAGTTGTTCAGCTTGGAACAAGTAGCCGTACCACGAGCGTCGTGCTCTGCGCGCCAATTTCGAAGACCGGATTAGCGGGACTTTTTTGGCGAATTTCTCGTGGCACCACCTTGATTTTCGCGGCTGCCGGCGTTAAAAAAGCTCCCTGACTTCCGATACAAGCTCTTGAGATCACCGAAATCCGACTCATCGGTCGCAAGTCGTCTAAGCGAATTTCAACCCCGTCGTTTCCGCCCGATGAGGGTCGGATGGCACTCGGTGCGAAACATTGTCGATCGCTGAAGCGCGATGCTGCAGCGGGTTGTTCACCGTCAAACAACCGGAGGTAGCTTGAGAAGCAATAGAGTTTTCGCAGGCGCGATCCTGGCAGCGTTGATCGTTGCCGGCTTTGCTGGTCTAACAATGGCCAAAACCACGGGAAAAATCTCCGGCACGGTTGTCTCGGCCGAAACCGGCGAGCCGCTCGCCGGCGCAACGGTGACCATCGTCGGCGAACCGATTGTGACGGCAACGGATCTTGACGGTGAATTCTACATCCTGAACCTCCCGGTCGCCACTTATGACGTCGCCGTGCAGCTCATCGGCTATCAGACCGAAATCCGGGCTGGGCTCAAGGTCTTGCTCGATTTGACCACCCCCGTCACGATTGCACTGATGCCGGCAACTGTGGAACTCGACACGGCCGTCACGGTGGTGGCGGAACGACCGCTGATCCAGCGCGACCTCACGGCTTCGGTGCGCACCATTACCAAAGAAGAAATCGACCTGCAACCGAACAGCCGCAACATCCAGCAGGTCATCTTGCGCATGAACGGCACGGTGTCCGACAATGACGGCGGACTCCATGTGCGTGGCGGCCGCTACGGAGAGGTCACCTACTACTTTGACGGCATGCCGGTGCAGGATCAGTTCTCCGGCGGCCTCGGCACCCGGGTCAATCCCGACGCGCTCGAAACGGTCAGCCTGACTTCGGGTGGCTATTCGGCCGAGTACGGTGAAGCGCTCTCGGGTGTCGTCAACCTGTTGACGCAGGAAGGCTCGGATCGATACGTTGGCAAACTGAAACTCGCCGATGGCATGAGTAGTCCCTACAATGTTCACACCGGTGGATTCGACCGCACCCGGCGTACCGACAACTACTACGGCGTATTCAACCTCGCCGGTCCGATCCCGACCCTTAACTCCGAACGGGCCAACTTCTTCAATTCGCTCGAATACGCGCACAATGGCGGGTATCTCCCACACAACCGCGCCGAGAGCTGGACCTTGACCTCCAAACTGGCCCTGCGTCCGCTGCAGAATCTCAAGGTGACGCTGTACTCCAACCTCTATGATCGTGAACAGCAACGCTACGAGCACCGCGACGTCAACGGCTACTCCTACGATTTTGCTTTGCAGAATTCCGGCCTGATCAAGAATCGCGCGGCGCGCATCGGCAGCAACGCCACTCTGCAGTTGTCTGCCAATACCATGGTGTCGTTTAAGCTGGGCTATTTCAAGACCCGTACCAAACTCGCGCCGGATCACCTGTTTGACGTCTACTGGGATCAGTGGCCGGGTTACTCCGTGGATGGCAACGGTCTTTATAACGGCACCATTCAGGAGAACTACTCAACCGATTCGGCCTACTATTATACTGGGTATGTCAACGACACGCTCTTCTATCCTTACTACCTCAATCGCGAGTCATCGTACAAGTCGGTCGGCTTCGACCTGCTCTCGCAGGTCTCCAAGTACCATCAGGTGACGCTCGGTGGCGAATACCGCCAGAACCGTCTCGTCTGGGACAACAAGCAGTTCTTCAACGCTCGCCCGTACGGCGAGAAATACGATGTCGGCCCCAGCTACGCCGCGGCCTATTTGCAGGACAAGATTGAGCTTGGCTACATGATCATCAACGCCGGTCTCCGACTCGACTACCTCAATGCCGAGGTCGACTACTGGGACGATCCTGCAACCAAAACCACCCGCTTGCGCTCCAAGAGCAAAACGCACCTCTCGCCGCGTCTCGGCTTCTCGCATCCGGTCTCCGAGAACACACTCTTCCATCTCAACTACGGCTACTACTATCAAGTGCCGCAGTATCCGTACATGTTTACCAATCTTCAAGCGGACCTGACAACTGGCTACCCCATTGTCGGCAACCCAAATATGGAGCCGGAGCGCACGATTTCTTATGAGCTCGGTCTGACGCAGCGCGTCGCCGATAATGTTCGCTTGAATGTCACCACCTTCTTCAAGGATGTGGCGAATCTGGTATCAAGCAAATTCGTGACTACCGCTTCTGGCGGGTTCACTCAATACTACAATGGGGACTATGGCTCTGTTAAGGGTCTGGACTTCGCGTTGACTCGCGTTGGCAACTCCAACCTCACCGGCTCAATCAACTACTCGTACATGATCGCGCAGGGCAACTCGTCCGATGCCAACGAATTCTACTATGACTACTTCACCCGCGGCGACGATGCCCCGGTTATCCCGGTGCAGGAGTTCCCGCTGGCCTTCGACCAGCGCCACACGCTTAACGTCAACGTCGATTTCCGGGTGCCGCGCCATCAGAAACTTAAGGTATTCGGGCTGGCCGTACCGTCCGCGTGGGGAGCCAATGCATTCTTTACCTATGGCAGCGGCATGCCGTATACCCGCACGGATGAGAGCGGAATGCGCCTGGGCGGACTCAATGAGGGGCGGATGCCGGCAAACTACCGCGTCGACCTCCGTTTCGACAAGGACTTCTTCCCCTTCCAGGCTGTCGACTCCAAGCTGCGGCTTTTTGTCGAAGTCAACAATCTCTTTGACCGTCGCAACGTCGTCAACGTCTACTCGCGAACTGGCTTGGCCGATATCGACGGCTACAACTACGAACTGACCTCCGATCCGCCCGGACCGGCCACTGCTGACGATGTCAACGCCTTGCGGCGCCTGCTGGCCAACGATCCGCAAAATTACGATGCGCCGCGCTCGATTCAGTGGGGGTTGGAATGGATCTTCTAATGTTAAGGAACCACGGAGGTTATCGCATGAGCAGAAACTTCCTCCTCCTGCCGATACTCGTGACCCTCGGTCTTTGGAGCGCCCTGGCCGGAAACCTGCTGGCAGCCGCGGCTGGTACGCAAGTGCCGCCCCCTGAGATCCAGGATATGATCACTCACGACAAAGGAAACATTCGGACGACGGTCTCCAATTGGGGAACGATCGGCGGCCTGAGTCATATCGGTTACCCCTCTGGTGAATGGCCCAAGGGATCCGGCCATGACTATTTGGCTGAGATCAAATACTGGATGGGGGCGTCAATCGCCGGGGACACATTGCTGGCAAACACCGATGATGACTTTGCGCCGATTCGCGATCTCCAAACCGACCTCGACTATCGCATTCGGCTCTCAACGGACCCTGAGCGTTACGAATACGATCCTAACGATACGGTTGGCCTCGGACTTGATCATCCGGCCTACGGCTGGCGCAGTTTCGATCCGCAAACCGGCCAGTGGGTCTACAATCAGGTCTGGGATCCGCAGACGCAAAGCTACTTGCCGGGCGGCCCGTCGTCGCTGCAGGAGAGCATCTATCGCTTTAATGATGCCGGGCTGGGATCCTCGTTGCTGGGGCTGGAGCTGGTGCAGACCATTTACCAATGGAACTACAGTTACAACGAAGACTTTATGTTCGTTGTCCTCGATATCACTAACAAGAGCGACAACGACTACACCGATTTTGCCTTCGGGCTCTACTGCGACTTCGATATCGGCGGCCCCGACGGCACCGGTGAGAACGGACGTCTTGGTGACCTTGTTGCATCGGACACCTCGCTGAATCTGGCATGGACCTACGACGCTGACGGTTACGACCCCGGCTGGGGACCGAGCGTCGTGACCGGCCTGATGGGTACCCGTTATATCGAGACTCCCGACGGTATCGGCATGACTGCCTTCCGCACCGGCGAATGGGAACGCATCGCGAACACCGACGATCGAGAAAAATACGCCTACATCTCCGAGAAGGTCTACGAAGCGTCACTGCCGCCGACCGACCAGTACTATGTGCAGGCGACCTCCGGGATCAATCTCGAAGCCGGCAAGACGATTCGGATCGGCTTCGCCCTGATCGCCGGTTACGACGAAGACGACTTCCGCGATAAGGCCAAGATTGCCCAGACGATCTACTCCAATCGGTTTGTCGGCCCCGCGCCGCCCAAGCCGCCGGTCCTGAGCGCCTACCCGACGGCGCAGTCGGTGCGCCTCTCCTGGGACCGAAGCGCAATTGAGTCGATCGATCCGCTGCTCGGCGTGCCCGACTTCGCCGGCTACAAAATCTATCGATCGACCGACAAGGGGATAACTTGGGGACGACTGGCGCGCAATCCCGATGGCAGTCTGGGTCCCGACTACGTGCCGCTGGCGATGTGGCGCGTCGAGGATCCGTCCGAACCAATCCCGCACAGCTATGTGGACACCAGTCTGACTAATGGCTTCGAGTACTGGTACTCAATTGTCGCCTTCGACAAGGGTGACACTGCCTCCGGCGTCGGGCCGCTGCAAACAGCCTATGGCGTTCCCGGAGGCGACGTTAACGCCGCTGCGGTCGTGCCGCGATCGAATCCCGCTGGATACGTGCCAATCGAACAGACGTTGCGTCACGAGTACAGCGGCACCGGCTCGCCGTCTGATGGTGAAGTGGTGCCAGTGCTTTTTGATGATCAGCAGTTCACCGGCCAAGATTACCTGGTCGGCTTTGACGAATCACCGTACGCCACCACCTGGTTCGTCATCAATCACACGACCGGCGACACCCTGATTCGTGACCAGATCGATCAAACCGGCGACATCGCGCAAGCTCCAATCGTCGACGGCGTACGGCTGTTGGTCGTGAACGGCGAGCGCGAACCATCGCATTTTCGCCAGGTTTCCTTTGCGACCGGTTCCGACACCACGCTGAAACTTGGTTTCTCCTACGGTGCGATGGGAAGTGTCTTCGGTTTCCCGCTCGGCGGCGACATTCACTTCCGCTCGACCTATCAATTGCGCTTCACACCTGGTGGCTCGGTCGGATACTCATTCTATGATGACGTCACGCCGATTCAACTTCCCTTCGAGGTCTGGAATACCACGACCAACGAGCAGGTGCTCGCGGAGATCTATCATCTTGATTCCGGGAATCCCGGCTGGGATCCGCGCCTTCGCGATTACATTTCGATTGTCAATATTCATTATGACGGTGACCCGCATCCGGAAGCCTTTCCCTATTACCACGGCTGGTTCTTCCGGCTCGACACCGCCAGCTACAACTATCACGTCGGCGACATCTTTGAAGTCGGCGGCGCACCGCTGAACGGGGCCGGTGATCGCTTCGTTTACAGTATTCCCGGCATTGATAAGCAGGCGGCTACACAGGCTCTGGATCGCATCCGCGTCGTGCCCAATCCCTACATCGCGCGCGCGGCTTGGGAAAGCGTCGAGGGCGAACGTCGCATGGAATTCGTGAACCTTCCCGATCGGGCAACCATCAGCATTTACACGCTCGCCGGCGACCTGGTGCAGACACTCGAGCATTCCGGCTCGGGCACCTGCGTCTGGAACATGCTTACAGTCAATGGCCAGGGCATCGCGCCCGGACTCTACTTCTACCACGTCAATTCCGATGTCGGCGAGAAGGTGGGCAAGTTCGCGGTGGTCAAATAGGCATCGGCAGAGGAGATCACAATGCGTCAAACTATCACAACCGCGCTGCTGCTCTCAATGCTGACGGCCGCGGCCACGCTGCACGCCGAGGACTTCTCGAAGGTCGGCACGGCCGGCGCGCAGTTTTTGAAAATCGGCATGGGCGCGCGCTACACGGGCATGGCAGAAGCCTCCGTCGCGATGGCTTGCGACGGCTACGCTCTCTACTGGAATCCGGCGGGGCTGGGCGCGCTGAGTCATTCGTATCTCGAATTCTCCAACATCAATTATGTCGCCGGCGTGAATCTCAATTATGTCTCGTTGGCCAAACCGCTCGCGTTCGGGAGCGTGGGCGTGTCCGTCACTGCCCTGACCTCCGGCGACATGGAGATCACCACCGTCGATCAACCCGACGGTACCGGCCGGATGTTCTCGGCTTCGAGCTATGCGATCACGCTCGGTTATGCGCGTCAGTGGACTGAATTCTTCTCGTTCGGCCTCTCCACCAAGTACATCACCGAACGCGTTTCCGAGGAGCGCGCCTCCGGCGTCGCCTTCGACTTTGGGACCTTGCTCTACCCCGGCTATCGTAATTTGCGCATCGGCATGAACATTTCGAATCTCGGACCGGAAATGAAGATGTCGGGGTCGGAACTGAACTTCAATTACAATCCCCAGGAAGGCAATGACAGTTATGCCGATGCCAAGGGCGTGCTGGATGTTGATTCCTACGACCTGCCGCTGATCTTCCGCATCGGCGCTGCCTACGATCTGCAATACTCGCCGAATACACGCGTGACGTTCGCCGTGGAAGCGCGCGATCCGTCCGACAACCGTCAACAAGGATCGGTCGGAACGGAGGTGGCCTTTCATGAAATGTTCTTCCTGCGCGGCGGCTGGAAGGTGAACTATGAAGAAGAAGGCCTCACCTTTGGCGGTGGCTGCGATCTTAAAGTCTGGGAATCGACCAATTTGGCAGTGAACTATGCTTTCGCCGATTTCGGCCGCCTGGAATCAGTGCACCGATTCTCGCTGGGCTTGCGTTTCTAAATCCTCACGATTCTTGAGCATTTCCGGGCGCATCCCACGATGCGCCCGTTTCGTTTTCCTTCCACAACAGAGTCGTATTGCCCCAAGAATCGGTGCCGGCTCGAAACTTTTGTCGTTCCCCGGCGTTGCATTTCATATACATTGCATCTACTGAGATGAGTTCACCTAACTATATCGGAGGACTGATGAGAATTGCCTTTGCTTCCCTACTACTCGCCGCATTGATGCTGGGCGCCTGTTCCAAAGTACCGGGGGATCCGACTGCAGCCGTGTACCAGGAGCCGGCTGAGGTAAAGGCCGTAAATGACTCGCTTGAAGCCCTTGCTGTCGCCAAACAGGGAAACATCACCTTCGAGGATTTTCAGGCGGTCTTTGAGCACTTCCTAACTAAGTATCCCAATTCCACTTTGTTGCATCGCGACTACCAGAGCGCTTTTGACGGCTACGAGAAGACGCCAGAGAAACTGGCGTACTACAAGAACCTGTACGATACGAACCCGACGTCCGCCATGGCTGCCTATCTTTATGGCCGCTGTCTTGGCGGCATGGAGACGATCACCTACTTCCAAAAAGCGGTCGACCTTGATCCCAAGTATTACTGGGGACACTTCGGCCTGGCTTCGTCCTATCTCAACAGCAATCCGCCCGACACGGCCAAAGCGATCGAGCACTATCAGCAGGCACTGGAGATCGACAACTCGTATCCCTCCGGATTTGCGCAGTTGGCGCAGCTCTACATGAATCGCAAGAATTATGCGGAGGCGCTCAAGTATGCCAAGGCCTACGGCGTCACACTACCCGATGATTATCGGCCGGTATCCGCCCAGGCGGAAATTCTGAAGGCGATGAACGACGTCCAGGGCGCCGAATCGGCCCTCGTGACATTTGCGCAGAGCCACGACAAGGAGGAACGCGTTCGCCGCGATTTGGTCGACCTCTATCGCACCTCTGCCCGCTATCCCGAAGCCCTCAAGTATCAGCATGCCATTGTCGCCATGACCAGAAGACCGGCTGATGCGCTGGTGGATTTGGCGAAGATCTATGCCCTTAACAACCAACCGGACTCCGCGCTGCTCTATCTGAACTCCGCCGCCGATCAGGGCTATGGCGACTATCGCCGCCTCGAACGTAATGAGGCGCTTGCTTCGGTGCGGCAACTGCCCGGTTTTCCGGAGTTGATAGGACGACTCAAGGTCGCATCCGATAACCAGCGCCAGGCTCGTCTCGCCGGCGTGCTTGCCAACGCCGACTCCATCCGCACCTTGGCCGTCAACGATCAGATGAACGTTCCGGCTCCCGCTTGGGAGTTCACGAATCTCGAGGGCAAAGTCGTTTCACTCGCCAGCCTGCGCGGGAAGGTCGTCGTTGTCGACTTCTGGGCGACCTGGTGCGGCCCCTGCCGCATGACAATGCCGCTGCTGCAAGAGTTTGTCGAACGTAAGCCGGCCGACGTGGAATTCGTCTCCATGAACGTCTGGGAAGACGACACATCTAAGGTTCGGCCTTACCTGGCTGACTTCGGCTACACCTTCAATGTCCTTTTCGGCAACAATCAGGTCGCCGCCAATTACGAGGTATCAGGAATTCCAACGCTGGTCGTGATCGACAAGGATGGTGTGATCCGCTATAAGCACGTCGGCTATGATCCGGCTGCCGATCAGGTACTGATCTGGCAGACCGAGGAGCTCGCCAAGAAGCAGGCGACCACCTAGCTTCCAGTTCTTAATCGACCTTTCGACGAGCGGTAGATCTTTTCTGCCGCTCGTCTTGTTTTGGGGCAGCGGACGCAAATTCATTGGCCTCCGATTTATCAACTCGTTAGTATACTCTGTGATGGCAAAGTTGCATTGCACCGAGCTTGTTAAGACCTATCGTAAACGGCGCGTAGTTGATGCCGTGTCGATCGAGGTCAATCAGGGCGAAGTCGTCGGGCTGCTCGGCCCGAACGGAGCAGGCAAGACGACGACGTTCTACATGGTGATCGGATTCATCCGCCCACTGGCAGGGAGGGTGCTGCTGGATGAGAAGACAATCTCGGGTATGCCGATGTACAGACGTGCCCGGCTGGGTATTGGCTACTTGCCTCAGGAACCATCCATCTTCCGTAAACTGACTGTCTGGCAAAATGTTATGGCAGTTGCCGAGACCCTGGGCATGAAGAAAGCAGAGCGAATTGATCGGGTAAGACAGATTCTGGAAGAGCTTGACGTGATGAGGCTCGCAAAGTCACGTGGCTATCAACTCTCTGGGGGGGAACGACGCCGTGTCGAGATTGCCCGAGCGCTCGTTTTGCAACCGAAATTTCTTCTCTTGGATGAACCATTTGCCGGGATCGACCCTATTGCGGTCGAAGACATTCAGCGTATAATCAATGCACTGAGGTCCAAAGGCCTTGGGATCCTCATTACTGATCACAACGTTCGAGAGACGTTACAGACCATTGATCGAGCCTATATTATGTGTGACGGTCGGATCCTGAAATCCGGGACTGCTGAATTCCTGGCTTCCGACCCGGAGGCCCGAAAGATCTACCTCGGCGAGAAGTTCCGGTTAAACTGACCGTATAAATGACCGATAATAGAATAGAAAGTCGTCAGGATCAGTTAAGGCATTACCAGACAATAAGATAATATGCGCCTTGAATTAACTCAACGTCTCCAGCAGAAGCTCGCCCCACAACTGATTCAGTCTCTGAAGATGCTGCAGATGCCGATCTTGAAGCTGGAACAGCTTCTGCGGCATGAACTTGCCGTAAATCCGCTTCTTGAGGAAGTTGAGAGCCAGGAACAGGAACAGGAATTAGACATCCTGGCCGACAAGAAAGACGACTCACGGGAAGAGGAAAAGATCGATTGGGAAGATTATCTCCGCGACAACGAAGACTACAACGCCCGAGAATTCAAAGGCGGAGACAACGAAGAGATGCCGGAGTTTAACGTTGCCGGCGAACAGTCGCTGTATGAGCACTTACTCGAGCAGCTGGCCTTTCTCAAGCTCCCCACCGAAGACTTCGAAATCGGCGAGATCATCATTGGCAATATTGACGAATCAGGATACTTGACGACTACAATTGAAGAGATCGCGGAAACACTGAAGATCGATCCGGAGCGTGTCGAGCGAATTCTGGTCAAGATACATCGCTTCGATCCTTCCGGCGTTGGCGCGCGTGACCTCAAGGAGTCATTGCTGCTGCAGTTGCGCGACCGTCACTGCGACAACAATCTGGTTTACCGAATCGTTGAAGAACACCTTGAAACGCTCGATAAGAAGAGCTTTCAGCAACTGGCCAAGTCGATGGGCGTGTCGCTCGAGCGGGTGCAGGAGGCGATGGAAGTCATCAAGAGCCTGTCGCCCCGTCCCGCCTACGGCCGTTTCGCACGCGCGGCGGCGGCGGTAATCCCCGATCTGATCGTGGAGAAGATTGGCGAAGAGTGGGTGATCTCGCACAACGACCGCAATGTGCCACAATTGCGAG
This sequence comes from Candidatus Zixiibacteriota bacterium, assembly GCA_020853795.1. Classification (NCBI taxonomy): domain Bacteria; kingdom Pseudomonadati; phylum Candidatus Zixiibacteriota; species Candidatus Zixiibacteriota bacterium. The sequence continues at coordinate 9,454 of JADYYF010000048.1, read as the reverse complement.
TGAACGCCGGCTATCGCGAGTTGCTCAAGCGGGGCAATAACACGCCGCAGGAGACCAAGAAATACGTGCGCGAGAAGCTGGAGCAAGCGCGCTGGCTGCTCAACGCGATCAATCAGCGGCGCAACACGATGATCCGCGTCATGACCGCAATCGTGCAGGAACAGCTCGATTTCTTCGAAAATGGGATCGAACACCTTAAGCCACTGACGATGGAAGACATCGCCAACATCGTCAACATGAATGTGGCCACGATCTCGCGCGTGTCGTCCGACAAATATGTCCAGACGCCCCACGGCGTCTTCGAAATCAAGTTCTTCTTCAACTCCGGCGTCAAAACGCAGGACGGCGAAGAAGTCGCCAAACGGACTGTGAAGCAGCAGATTGAGGAGATCATTGCCAAGGAAGATCCAGGTAAACCGCTCTCGGATCAGGAGATCTTCGAAATCCTCAATCAACGTGATATCCGAATCGCCCGCCGGACGGTGACCAAGTATCGCGAAGAGATGAAGATTCTGCCGGCGCGATTCCGCCGCCGCGCTGTCTAATCTCTGCAGGTCAGGACAGCACACCGGGGCGATTCTCGTAGACTAACTCAGGCAGATCACGGTGGCAGTGGGATCAATGTGAGAACTCGGCATTACTTTCCTGATAAATTTTCTGCACTTTCGAAGCGTTTAACATCTTGCTATCATCACGATTGATTCATGGACAGGAATATGGCATTGGAGATGGTGCGCGTAACGGAAGCCGCAGCACTTTCCTGTGCGCATTGGATGGGACGTGGCGACACCGACGCTGCCGATCACGCTGCCGTCGAGTCGATGCGCGAGCGCTTCAATGAGTTGGACTTCGCCGGCAGGGTAGTGATCGGTGAGGGGGAGCGTGACGAGGCCCCGATGCTCTTCATCGGCGAGCAGGTGGGTCGCGGCACCGGTCCGGCAGTCGATTTGGCGCTTGATCCGCTCGAATGCACAAATTCGGTCGCGTTCGGACGCCCCAATGCCATGTCGGTGGTTGCACTCGGCCCGAAAGGCTCCTTCCTGCATGCGCCCGACACTTACATGGAAAAGCTCGCGGTCGGCCATCAGGCTCGTGAGGCGATCGACCTGTCCAAGTCGATCGAGACGAATTTGGGACAGATTCATGAAGCGCTGCAATTGAAGCTCGAAGAATTGACCGTGGCAATTCTGGAACGACCGCGCCACGACGATTTAGTTCGACGAATTCGGAAACTTGGGGCCCGGATCAGGCTTATACCGGATGGAGATGTTTCCGCCGCCATTGCCACGTCCATGCCCGACACTGGCGTGGACGTATTGGTGGGAATCGGCGGTGCGCCCGAAGGCGTATTGGCCGCAGCGGCTCTACGCTGTCTGGGCGGGGCAATACAAGGCAGACTGAAGTTTCGAAATCCGGAGGAGCGCCAGCGCGCAGTGCGAATGGGTGTCCAAGACCCGGACCGCATCTATCGTGCTGAAGAGCTGGCCACCGGCGAAGAATTGATGTTTTCAGCAACCGGCGTGACCGATGGCGAACTGCTGGACGGCGTGCGTTTCAGCCGCAACGGCGCGAGCACGCATTCAGTGGTCATGCGTTTGAAGACGCGCACGGTTCGCTTTATCAAGACACACCATCATTACCACGGCGGTCCCGAGTAAAGACCACCGCTGGGCGAAATTCCTTTTTCTGGAAGGAGAGGAGCCGTTATGAAGATCAAAGTCACCGGACGGCGTTACGAGGTGGAGGAAAGGACCAAGGATCGGGCGATCTCAGAGATTGAGAAGCTCAACAAGTTCTTTGACAACATCGTCTCGGCCAGTCTCGTCCTGTCTCAGGACGGATTTCGGTGCGAAGGCGAATTGACGATGACGGTGTCGAAATCCAAGCTGGTGTCGAAGGCCTCGACTGAAGATATGTTTGCGACCATTGAGATGGTGACCGACAAGATGGCCGCGCAGTTGAAAAAGCACAAGGGCAAAATGAAAGAACGCGACCAGAAGGGCTTGTCCGAGCGCAAAGCCAAGGTCAAGTTGACGACCAAAGTTGACGAGGTTGACTATTAGGCTTGCATGAGCGCCTCAACCCGTTAGATTACCCGCGGCCGGCTGAAGTCGACCGCGGTTTGTTTTTCTCAAGGACTTAGAGGCTATGTCCGCTTTAACTGTTGATGCCCTCATCAAGGATCGCAAGGAGATCCTTGATCTAACACTCTTGGCGGGCGCCGACGGCGTCGCGCGGCCGATCCAAACCAATGAAATCTTCCGGCCCGGTCTGGCGCTGACCGGCTACACCGACCGCTACGCCTTCAAGCGCGTTCAGGTGTTCGGCGAGACCGAGCTGGCATACTTGTTCTCCCTCACCGGCCCACAATGTCGTGAGTCGATCAGCCGGCTGGTGGCTTTCCCGATCCCGATGATGGTGGTCACCAAGGGTATCGCGCCGCCGAAGGAAATGCTCGAGGTCGCCGACGCCGCCAAGATTCCGCTCTGTTCCACGCGTTTGACTACCACCGACTTCATTGGTCGCTTGGGGCTGATCCTCGACAACGTCTTTGCGCCGTCGATCACCAAACACGGAACGCTGGTGGACGTCTACGGCGTCGGTCTGCTCTACACCGGCAAGTCCGGGATCGGCAAGTCGGAGTGCGCCCTCGATCTGGTTGAACGCGGGCACCGTCTGGTCGCTGACGACATGGTCAAGATTACCCGCAAAACGCAGACTACGATCATCGGTCAGAGCAACGAGCTGCTGGGGCACCACATGGAAGTGCGCGGCATCGGCGTCATCGATATCGAGAAGCTTTTTGGCATTCGCGCGATCCGCTTGCAGAAGCGCGTCGAAGTTGAAGTGCGCCTCACCTACTGGGAGGGCGGTAGCGCCTATGAGCGTCTCGGCCTGGAGGAGCGCTACACCACGGTCCTCGGCGTCGAAATCCCGGTTGTGACGATCCCGATCTCGCCGGGGAAGAACATCACGGTGATTTCCGAAGTCATCGCGATGAATCACATGCTCAAGGTGTACGGCGAGAACGCGGCGGAGGCGCTGTCAAAACGGCTCTCCGAGCGCATCCAGCGCCAGCAGAAGACGATGGACTACCTCGAGTCTGATTACGAATAACTTTCGATAACCCGCTCACTGGAAACGGGCAACGGATTCGGACATGACAGATGTCGTGAAAATCCTTATCTGCGTCGACTGCGGCGAGGAGTTTGTCTTCACCGCGTCGGCACAGCAGTACTTCGCTGACAGGGGAATTACGGGCAAACCCAAACGCTGCCGCAATTGCTATCGACGCCGCGACGACGGCGGCCTAACCGTCTGGGAGCCGAAGATCCTTCCCGTATCACCACGTCACGATTCGGATCAGAACTCATTCTGCTGACGAGAACTCATGTCGCTCGTAATGCGTTGACAAACTGCCTGTCTCATCGATCTGACCGCGATGATGGCGAGAGCGAGCATGGCGGCCGTCACCGGCAGCGGCAACGTCGAGGCCATGTCTTGCGCCGATTCCGGCCAGAGCATTCCCGCCGTAAACGCGAGGGCATTGATGAGAGCATGTGCTATGATGCTGATCCAGAGGCTACGTGCCAACAAAGTGATATAGCCCAGAATCAATCCGATCAAGAACACACCCGGGATCATCCGTGGATCAAGATGCATGATGGCAAAGAGGAACGTAGTCAGAATCAAGCCCCGGACGGCCCCCAAGTTGCGGGTTAAGACGGTCTGCAGGAAACCGCGAAAAGCGATCTCTTCGGCGATGCCGGCCATAATCGCCGCACAAGCAATTCGCAGTAAGTAGTCACCCCACGACTTGGGGACCATCAGTTCGACCAGTGCTTCCGTCGAAGCGGCGGAACGGGGAACAACTTGATGGAGATAACCGGTCAGGTCATTCGCCACCAACCCGACGGAAAGTGCCGCAATCAGCGCCCAGATCCAAAAACGCCCCGGCACGTCAGGCGGCTTTCCTACTACCTCGCGAATCTTCAGCCCAAACGGCTTCATCACCGCCATCGCAATCACCAGGATCGCAGCTTCCGCCAGCAGGCTGGCAAGATTGATGCCGGCGGTCAGATAGCCGATGACGGAGATGACGGTCGTGGCGACCAGGAGGAGAACAAAGACGCCGATGGCCGCTCCCACACCGGGCGGACGCTCTGCTTGCGTTGTCTCGGTCATTGGTTCTTCAAGGGATCGCAGAATGCGAGTCAGAAGTCAATGAGAGAATCTGGGCTGTGTAACTTCAGGAGGCCCTTACCGGCGAGCTACCGCCCCAACCACTGCCGCGCCAGATCATGATTGCGGAAGACCTGCACCTCCGTGCGGCTGGATGGATCGGATTCGCGATATGCCTGGTACATTCTCGCCAAACCAAACGCCATGTCGGAGTTCGCGACAAGGGCAAGTTTGCGCGAACGGCTGGCCCAATCCATTGAAGAAGCCAACTGCGCCAACTCGCGCACGTCGCTCACCGACTTATAGTCGAAAGTCTGGACTTCCGTGAGATCGAAGATTTCGTCGTAGCCGAAAATCTTGGCTCCCGACCAAATGTTGCGCTGGTATGAGGCGATCTCGGACCCAATCAAATGCCCACTCGCCTTCGCAATCACCAGTTTGAGATCGTCCAGAATCTCATAGTCGACAGGCACGGCGTCTCCTTTCCAGCCGATTCATATCGATCATGAAGCTGTTCGCGTACTTCATAATAACGCATTTTATGGGGTAATCAAGGAGTATTGTTGGCGGTATCCACTTGACACGCCGCCAGCCAATAATACTCCAGCTCGATGACCTGCGGTGTCGATGCAACCCCCGCGATCGTCGCTCGCAGCTCTGCACCGGTAGGGAAGTTCTTGAGCACCCGATGACGCGATCCATCGGTCAGAATGCGATCCTGGTAGGAGTTTCCACGTTCATCCGTGAAGACAATCGGCGTCGAACTTCCAGCCACGAATCGATTGTCCAGCATCACGATCAGTGCGTTGGCAGACAACGACTTACAGATGATTGCCAGGAATTTCTCCAGCCGCTCGCGAGGTATATGCGACCACCAGAATGCCGCCAGCAGAGCGTCGAATTCCCCTTCGATCTTGTCCATCTCCCAGGCGTCGGCGATCAGGAAGTGCGGCACGATGCGATACGACTTGGAGCAGGCAATCTCGAGCACTTCAGGGTTGATGTCGGTTGCCGTGATGGCGCGGGCACTTTGTGCGGCAAACTGCGTCCAGTAGCCGGTTCCGCAGGCGATCTCGAGTACACGTCGGTCTGCTAGCAGCTCAGTGACTTTCGCTTCCAATGTCCGCAGATCGCTCTGTCGCTCCGGCTTGGCGTAGATCCGCTCGTACTCACCGGCGCGGCGGGCATAGTAGTCTTTCAACGAATCGGACGACATTGGCTCAGGACCGATCGTTCAGCCTTCCTCAAAACATCCCGTTCTCATTCGGCGATTGGGGCGGTGCCGCCATGCCGATATCCCACGCCTCCACCGCCAAGTTGCCGGCGAAGCAGAAGATGTGCACGACCGTCATCTCCGGCGCTTGCGGCTGCTTGAATCTCAGCCGCGAGTGCACCATCACGATATCGCCCTCTTCGACCACATGCTGGACCTCAAGCATCTTGCCGGGGTTGACCCTCTCGTTCTCCTCCATCGCCGTCATCAGTGAGTGACGATCACCCTTGAAGTAGGGATTGTGATGGATGAAATCGGGGCTGATGTACTTGTCGTAAGCTTCGTGAATCTTGCCGGCGACAACCATCTGGAGAAAACCGACGGCCGCGGCTTTGCGCGGTGTGTTTGTGAAATTGTTTGTAGACATAGTGAATCGAATATAGGGAACGGGGCACATTCGCGAAAGTGCTAATCGCGCAGTCGGGAATCCCTTCCCGACTGATGCAGAGGCCGTCAGGAACGGATTCCTGACGGCACGGGGAGAACTGATCTCTCACGGTCCCGCAGGTCTTACACTTTCTTGTAATCTTCGTAGAGGCAATCGCAGGTCAACGCCTGGTCGCCGCACCTCGGGCAGCGCTCAACATCACAGCCGGGAAGGTGGTATTGTCCCTTCACGACTCCGCAGTCGTGACATTTCTGGACATCGGCGCCCCAGTCGTCTTCCTCGCTACCGTAACGAATGCGCGGGTAGAGTTTGTCAGCGATTTTGTAATGGACGCGGAGCTGGGCCTTCCGGACCTCCTCCTCCCATTGCTTGTTCCAACTCATCTTTGACTCCTTTTGTTAGTCGCGTTGAACGACTGCGACGTTTGGGACGCCGACAAATGAGTCAATCGTAGCAGGGGATGTCAATCATCTTTAGCGCGCAGTCCATAAGAAAGGCCGTCAGGGAAAGATTCCTGACGGCGCGTGGGAGTTCGGCTTGACTGACTTGCGGACTACTTCACGCGCGCGTAGGTGATCTCGAAGACCTTGTAATCATCTCCGGCGTGCAGATCGAAGACCTCGAAGACGTATTGATCAGGGTTCTTGATCGTCGTGACCGACTTGATCATGCGGCCAGTGACTTTCAGTGAAGGCTCATCCAACTCGCCGTAGTAGGTGAACTTGCCAGAGGGATCGCGCTGGCCGGTCAGGGTGAGCAGGTTGGTCTGGATGTTGGAAATCCAGCAGGTAGCGTACATGTTGCGCCAGGCATCGAAGCCGGTGAAGCCCATGCCCTGGTACGGCATGCCCATCATCGTGCCGTTATGTTCCTCCATCAGGAAATGGTTGCCGACCACCCACTTGATTTCGGACGTGCCGGGAGATTCCATCGGTGTCGAGCCGGGACCGGCGGGCCACATTTTGGTGGTGGTATTCCACTTGCCGACGAAGTATTCCAGGTGCTTGTGGTTCTCGCCGGGCATCATGTATTTCATGCTTTCCTGCATGGCGGCCATCTGCTCGGGTGTCATCTCTTGGTCTTGGGACATGGCGGTTCCTCCGAATGCCAGCAGCAGCGCGCACGCCGACAACAGGACAAGTTTGGCTGATTTCATAGTCTCCTCTGAGAACTGTCTTGACGCGCGGCCGATTCGACTGGCGACGCGCCGGTCAATTAGATGTTTAGTACGCACAATTATCGATTAGAGTTGTCCAATTTATGAGAAGCGTGGGAGCGTGTCAAGGGGGAGGAATCTATGTCCACGGCGCGGCCGAAGATCTCTTGCCCAGCGGAGGTTACACCGTCAGAAATGGATTCGTGACAGCGTTGTGATTCTAAGGTCACAGATTGTGACCTTAAGAGACGGCAGCAAGCAGAGGAGACAAGAACCGTTGCAGCACTCAACGAAGTTCCCACCCTTCGGGTGGGCCACACAAACGGCGGAACTGCGAGTTGTTGTACCTCACCGGAAGGGTGGGATGCACGTGGCTTGCTGGGTAGATAGGTTCGGGTAGCGCCCGCGAGGGAGATGGGTTACCGGCTCTGACCGGCTTGGTGGCTATTTCAGCTCATGTTTTTCGTAACGGTAGAGGAAATGGATTGCCGCGAGGCGAGTCAATACAAACAATAGAAACAGCAGCGCTATGATGACAGGCGCCGGCTCAATCACAGCGCCGGAATTGAGGTAGCTCGCGAAGGCAACGAGCGCGATCAGATTGACGATTGCGCCGACCCCGAAGAACCCGGCCAGGACGATCACGGCGGAGTTCAGCGCTGCGTGGCTCCCTGCAATCTTTCGGCGATAGAGGATCAACACCATTATGAAAAGCGCTGATCGCACGATACCGATGATTGCACCGGACAAACGACCTGTCTGGAAGCCAAACCAAGTTTGGGCGACCGGAAGGCGCAGGAGGAAAGCCAGGATCACAACTGCGATCAGAATCTGCAACGTAATCGCCAAACCGCGATTGGATTGTTCCGCCCGGTAGAAGGCTACCAGGAACGAAATCATGATCACCGCGACCAGCACGCCGAGCGATCGCGTGATTGCGAGCACCACGGGATCCTCAAAGAGCGCCGGAGAAAACACATGAGCGAGTTTGAACACTATCTCGTACGCCAGCGCAATCATCAATGCTCTGGTGAGGATTCTCGGGATTTGCATCGGTGATACTCCTCGATGAGAGCTATTTAACGCGGACAACATAGTCTATGACGCGGGATGATGCTAATTGTTTCGCTATTTGCGCTGCCGAAGCGGGTCTGGCTGTGCGGGATCGATATCAACAGCAGGCGGTGGAGACACCAATGATTGCAGCAATCGACAGATTTCCCACCCTGTGGGTGGGGTACAGAAGCGGCGGTGTTGAGAGTTGTTGTACTTCACCAGAACGGTGGGGTGTTCTAGCCTGCTGCGAAGTTGGTTGCGGGTAGTGCGGGTGGAGGTGGGTTACCGGTGGCCGCTCATTTTCTCGCTGGACATTTCTATTACCATCAATAGTTTCTCCTCGAAACCCTATTGCCAGGCAGGCAGCAATGAACGATCCAAAGAACGATATCTCCAAAGTCGACTCTTGGCCGGACGGCCTCGACGCTCTCACCGCCGCGCCGGGGCATCACAAGGTTGTCCTGGAAAACGAGCGCGTCCGCGTACTTGAAACGATCATCCCTCCCGGCGACACAGTTCCGCTGCACACTCATCGATGGCCCAGCGTGCTCTATGTCCAGAGCTTCAGCGACTTCATCCGCTACGACCACGTTGGGAGAGTGCTCGTTGATTCACGGTCGCTTGCTTCGCGACCGGACCGCGGCGCCGTGCTCTGGTCATCCCCACTCGAGCCGCACACACTGCAAAATGTCGGTGATGCCGACCTGCGGGTCCTCGCCGTCGAGATCAAAGACTGACCTGCGGATGGCGGCATGTCGGGAGCGCCGGGCGCCTGACTTGTGGAACTGCGAGACGACCTCAGATAAAGGTGGGAACGGAAACTCAGCGCAGCACCAAACGAAATGATTCGGTATTTGTCGAGCGTCTGGTAAGCCCGGACGGCGCGAATCGACAGTGGCGATTTAGAAGCGATTGGGAGCCCATGGCCCGCAGATAGATCGATTCCAAGACCGCGATGCGCGGTGGACAAAGTCGTATCCGCGAGAAAACGAATACCGAGTTCGTGGACGCTGCCGCAGCCACCGAAGCCAATTCAGCAATCGGTGGAGACACCAGCCATTGCAATAATGAGTGAATCTCCCACCCTGCGGGTGGGGTGCAGTAGCTGCGGTATTGCGAATTGTTGTACCCCACCGAAACGGTGGGACGCAAGTGGCCCGCTGCGAAGATAGGTTCAGGTACCGCGCGCGTCGTAGATGGGTTGCCGGTTCCCAGAGTTACCCACCAAGTCGTCATGGTTCGAAGCCCGCAGAACAAAACGGCGGACCGTTACCGATCCGCCGTCTATCATCAAACCTCTTCGGCTTAGTACATGTCGCCGTAGCCGCCGCCCGGAGGCATCGGCGGCGCGCCGGCTTTTTCTTTTTCCGGCTTGTCGCAGATGATCGCTTCGGTGGTC
>JADYYF010000047.1 GCA_020853795.1 Candidatus Zixiibacteriota bacterium | reverse complement strand
TTCATCAGGAACTCGCGGCCGCGCATCAGGCCGAAGCGGGGGCGGATTTCGTCGCGGAATTTGACCTGAATCTGGTACAGGTTGAGCGGCAACTGCCGGTAACTGCGCAGCTCGCCGCGGATCAGGTCGGTGACCACTTCCTCATGCGTCCCGCCGAGCACCATGTCGTGGCTGTGGCGGTCCTTCATCCGCATCTGCTCCTTGCCCATCACATCCCAGCGCCCCGATTCCTGCCACAATTCGCCCGGATGCAGCACCGGCATCGTGATTTCGATCGCGCCGGAACGGTTCATCTCCTCGCGCACGATATTGATCGTCTTGAGCAGCGTCAGTTGCATCAGCGGCAGGTAGTTGTAGACGCCCGCTTGTAGCTTGCGGATATAGCCGCCGCGCTGAAGCAGCTTGTGGGAGATCAATTCGGCGTCGGCCGGGCTTTCGCGGAGAGTCGGTATGTATGTCTTCGTCCAGAGCATCGGTCACCTTTACGTTAAGTCACAGGAAGTTATCGGCTCGCGGACGAGAGTCAATAGTGAATTTGGTGGAGATATCGCCGCAGGTCTAAACCACTCGTGCCGCCTCAACCGACCTACCGCGATCGCGTGAATGGTTTCGAGCTGCAAGACTAACGTGCAGGTTGATCGCAACCGTAAGGAGCCGGAGCGCCGGAAAAGATGTAGCCGACCAGCCAGACAGCGTCCGAAATCGTGACAATCCCATTGCCGTCGGCGTCGCCTTCACAGACTTGTTGTGGAGGCGGCCCTCCGCCGAAAATATAACTGATGAGAAAGACTACATCAGAAATCGACCACCGGTAGTTGTGGTCGGCATCGCCACACTTGCAGGCGGGATTGTTATTCACAATGGTAACGTCGAGTTTGCAGCTGTCGGCAAGTTCGGGGAGGCAGCAGAGCGGCGGCTCGCCAGCTACTCCAACACAAAGTGTGGGCCAGCGCCCGGGGTACGCATCGTCATACGGAACCTGAAAGCGCAAGAGACTCCCGTAGGAATCCGCTGTGACATTGGGACACTGCGCATTAATACTGGCAGCGAGAGCGGCAGCCACTGCGGCGGCAGACGCACCGGCCGGGACCCTCACATTCGAATCGCAGAGATTATAGCCGTCGCCGGAGATACACCAGGAATAACCCGAGCCGTTGGCGTTTCCGAAAACCCAATATCCAAGAGTAGGAAGATATGGCCCGTACGGTGGGCAGACATTCTGAGCCTGCGCCGTGATTCCTGCAGATACGCAGGCCAGCAAGACAAGGACAGAAGCCTTCATCAGATTCATGCGCTCAAGCTCCTTTCCGGGTCCTGCTGTTGTGTCGGACTCAGCACCCAGCCGGTGCCGGGCCGCCGCTGAAAATGAAATTGATCATGTAGACCGCATCGGAGATCGTGACCAGCTTATTACCGTCCGCATCGCCCTCGCAATCCCGGCGCGGAGCCGGACCGCCGGCGAAGATGTAGTTGATCAGAAACACCGCGTCCGATATCGACCAGGTCAGGCTGTGGTCGGCGTCGCCGCACTTACAGGAGTAATTGTAGTTCTCGATCTCAACATCCAGCACGCAAATCTGCCCGCCGAAGGGGACACAGCAAGTCGGCGCTTCTCCCGCTCGGCCCAAACACAAGGTCGGCCAGTTCTCCGGATGCCCGTTCATGTACGGCAATTGAAAATAAAATCTGTCGAGGAAGACAGAAGCAGTAACATTCAGACACTGCGCCGCAATACTGGCCGCCAGAGCCACGGCTACATCATGTGCACTCGCACCCGCCGGTACCGCGACGTTGGAGTCGCAAAAACTGTAGGCATCGGCGTTGATGCACCACGAATAACCCGAACCGTCGGAAGTCCCGAACACGCGAAACTCCCATTCATAGTCGTTTGGTAAGTCCGGCGGGCAGACGTCTTGGGCTAGCACGGAACTTCCGATTATGACGGATTTAAAAACGAGAAGGAGCGCAGGCAGAATCTGCATCATAACCTCCGAAGTCGCTTTACGCGCAAGATAAGCATGCTTCCCGTTTTTGGCAATCGGCATTGTCGCCGCCGGAGACGATGTTCGCGCGCTCACCGACCGGATCCATCGTCACCCCGTTTGACTTAACACGCAGGGCCGGTGCACGGGTCCAATCCGTTCGCTGGGAACAGCGCAAACGTAGACTCCGACATGCCACAATTCCCCTCTCGAGAGGGGTGGATCGAGCCCGCCTTGCCGATTCCACCTAAAGCACCAACGTCACGCGGCCTCCACTACCTCTCCTGTCTCCCATCCTGCGGGCTCGAGACGGGGTGTGTCGCCCGGTCATGCTGCGAAATCCCATCGCGACGAACCGCCGCCCATCTATTCCCCCTCAGCAACGGCGGCCAGCGGGTCGGATTCCATATCATTCGTCTCCGACTACAATGGCCATATCCTGTCACTCGCCGTGTCGTGTCATCGCGAGGAGCCAACGAACACCCTCATCAAATCGCGCTCCACCGCGACGAAGCAATCTCGGCCCGCAGGCGCGTTCCTCGCGCTACGGACAATTCGGAATCGGCCCGCCCGCAAAAATGTAACTGATCAAATACACCGCATCCGAAATCGACACCCCGCCGCTGCCGTCAACATCGGAGTCGCAAACCGGCGCCGGGCCGCCCGAGAAGATGTAGGCGATCAGATAAACCACGTCGGATACGCTCACCAGTCCATCGCCATTAGCATCGCCGCAGAGGCAACTCAATGCCACCTGAAGCAGGCGCATCCCAACCACTACTGACGCCGAAGTGACATTGCTGCTGCCGCGCAACGCCCCGGCCGATCCCGACTGCGGAAACGGGAACAGTCCGGCGCGGGCAATCATGTCGCGCGTCGGGCCAACTGCGACCAGGTCCTGCCCCCACTCAAACACATTGCCGGACAGATCGTAAAGCAGATTGCGATTATCAGTATCAACTGTGAGCGTCGTCGCATCTGCCAGGAAACTGACGCCGTTGTAGTACCCGACCGGCGTTGTCGCCGGCTCGAACGGATCATTGCTGGCGGCATAGTTGCAGTCGACATTGTTGATCGCGTCGCGCCCGTAGCCAAAACTCCAGTGAAACGCCGGCACCGTTTCGCCGAAGGGACCGGGACGGTCAAACGCCGGCGCCGCCGGATCACTGGCGATCGCTTGATACCACTCGTTGTACAGGTTGTTCTGCAGACTGATCAGACCGGTGACCCCGAGTCCCAGATTGTCCATCGGCAGTCGATAGCCGCTGTAGTTGTCGACCAACGCCTGCCGCTCCGCGGCGTTCAGATCTCGCGCCGCCCAATCGCCCGCCATGATCGTCACCGGCCGCCAGTCACTCGCTAACGGCCCCTCTGTGTAGCAACGCTCGCCGAGTCCCAGACCCTGGTCGATCGTCATCCAATTGCAGAACTTCACCGCTCCCAGCCAGGTCAAGCCGGTTACCGGATGGTTGACCCGGTCGACCTGCGGCACGTAGCGCAGCCCGACCGCGGCGAGCGGATTGTAGTTGATGCTCGACTGAGTGCGATCGAACATCATCTCGCCGCCGGTCGTCACGACCGAACCGTCCGGCATGAAGATCATGAAACTCGACCGCGCCGTCGCGCCGCCGTCAACTTCGGCATCATTGAGGAAATACGCATACTGCAGATTCGTCAGTTCGTACTTCCCCATCAAGAACTTGTATCCCACCGAACCACCGGGGAACGGATTGACCGGCAACATGTAATTCGTCAGCGGCAGGCCGTACGGAATCGGGAACGACTTCTTCTCGATCCGCAGTTTCAACTCGCCACAGAACACGCCGCCTTCTTTGTCGCGGATGCCGCACAGCGCATCCACCGGCCCCGGATCCTGCATGAGCGAACCGGCTTCCGTCCGAACGGCAATGTCAAAAGCAATCGCACCGGCCGGGCCATTAAACGTATACACGCCATCCCCGGTGTTGGTGGCATTCACCGGCAGAATCGGCAGTCCGAACACCGGCGCAGGCGCTGCGCCATTGACAGCGAAAGCGACATCGGCCGATACCTGCGAAGCATCCTCAACAAATGCCTCGGCAGAGTTTGTCACCAACGTGTAGTATTTGTACTCGTAGACCACCCGGAAGGAATCGCTGGGGCTCACGCCGACCACCTGCGCCTTGATTAGCGAATTCAACGTTGCGCAAGCGCGGCCATAGCCGCCGTCGCCGCACAGCTCCTCGTCGGCGGTGACGCGCCACTTGATCACCAACTCGCGCGTGCCGATACCCCGAATGCCGAGTTGAATCACCGCGTCGGTGTTGAGCTGCCCCGGTCCGGCCGCGTCGGTCGAACCGGCATCGCACATCATCCGCAAATCAAACGCTTCGGTCGAATTCGGGCAGACCAGCAGATTGCCCGCTCCAAAGAACGAAGTCTGCGCATCGTCAGTGTAGACGCACGGCTGGAAATTGCACGGATTCGGCAACCCGTTGATCGCCGGACAAGAGCCGAAACCGTCGGCCGGCGTGAACCCGCCATCGTTGAACAGGTCCGCCAAGGCCACGGTGCGCAAGTCGACCGTCGAGCCAAGCGGATCAACTGTCCACGTCTGCGCATATACCGGCGCGCACAACAGCGCGGTCAAGACCACACCGCGGAGGTACAACTTGAGAAACATACCGCCTCCCCTCGCGAACGCGCGAGGTTTTTGATTAATGCCGTTTGTATTCAGATTCTATTTTCGTTCGGAGACGCGCGCCAACGACAGGAGGCAAAGGAGATTCGCGGCCGGCAGCAATAGAGATGTTGGTTGCGTTAGTCACAATCTATACCGCCGGCAATAGATTAGCAACTACAAAGATAGACTTAGACCATTATCATCATCAGATGGCGCTCTCAGGTCGTTCTGCCGGCAAATCGGTTGACAATTGCCTTGGAAAAATCTACTATAGCGCCAGTTGCCCCCATGGTGTAATGGATAACGCGTCGGCCTCCGGAGCCGGAGATTCAGGTTCGATCCCTGATGGGGGTACTTAGTTCAAGCGGGGCGCTAACCTCACCACCCACGACTCATTGCGCCGATTGTACCTGGGATTCAGCCGGTTAGCAATCGCATCCAGCAGCGACGGCTCGCCGTGAAACACTACCTCATACTGCCCGAGCCGCTCCGTTAGAGCGGCAAGATGTCGCTCCAGATCGCGATCGGCGTAGATCACCGCATAGCGCGGCGGATCGCCCGGATTCAACGCAGCCGCCGCCAGCAGCGAATCCAGATCGCCGTCTCTCCGCAACACCACCGCGCCGGAGCGATCAGTGCTCCAGTACGAATACGGCACATACAGATTCCGCTCCGTCATGTCGATCAACACTCGGTCCGCATCGGGCTGGCGCGACAGGTACACCAGCGGCGATACCGCCCCCCGCTTGCCGTAATTGATCGTGAACACCGGCAGTGCCGCCAAATTGACTACCATGAAGATCCCCCAACATATCCGTCGCAACCACCGTGCGCGCGACCACAAGTTTGTCCCTTGCTCAAGCTGATACAGCACCGCCATGCCGAGAACGATCAGCAGCGGCAGCATCGGAATCATGAAGCGTTCCTGCTTCTCGGTAATGATCGAGTGAATCACCACAAAGCAAACCAGCGCGCTCCACAGCACCAGATGCCGCCAAATGACACTCTTGTGAAAAAGTCCCACGACCATCACAATCGACAGCGGCGGCACCATCACACCGAGCAGCAGGAGCAAATGCCGATACCACGGCCCCGCGACGTTCGGCTCGCCTATGTGAGTCACCAAATTTACAAAACTCCCCCAGAAGCGTCCGTGCGTCCACAGATCCAGCAACGCCTGCAGTAGCATCATAACCAGCAATGTCGCAACAAACATCAGCGCGGGCGAAAACAACCCCCTGACCCCCTTCGCCAAGGGGGAATCAACTTCACGCTGTCTGTGCGCTGCAATCATCATCGCCAGTGGCACAACCACGATCGCCGCCGCCGACTGGTAGCGGATCATCAGCGCCCCGCCGCAAAATAGGCCTCCCAATAATGCGAACCGCGAGTGCTTCCCTGTCGCCTTGGTCGCACGCTGGGCATAGTAAAGGCCGGGCATCAGCAGGTCCGCCGAGACCATCTCGACCAAATTCCGCACCCCTAAGAACGGCATCAGAAAATGCCCCGCCAGCAGCAGCCCTCCGATGGTCGCGGTGCGTTGATTCGTCTCCTCACGCAAATAGCGATATCCGAAAAATACCGGCAGCAGCGACAGCAGCGCGTGGATCAGCCGATTGAAGTACATGTGCGCATCAAGCGTCGTCACGCCGACGAGCGCGGTCACCTTCATGAGGCCGAGCAGGAAGAAGTTATAGACGGCGCTGCGAATCACGCCGAAATCGGGCTTCCCCTCCCAGCGCAATGAACCGTCTTCGAGAAAACCGCCGTCATGCTGCCAACTCCACGCGATATTGACCGTCTCGAAATGATCGTCATGCGCAAAGTACCCCTGCGAGAAGACGACAGCGATCAGCCGGAGGGCAAGCGCCAGAAAGAGGACATGTCGTACTTTGATCGCGGCAAGTGTGCTGGGTCGATTCACGACTGCGAAAGTAGCTCGCCAAATTTCTGCGGCAAGCGTGATTGCACGATTGTTGCGCGTCCTCCGTCTACAAATTGAGGAAAGCGTCAGCTTGCCGGCAAAAGGTATCAAAATGTCGGAAGGTCATTTGGGCTCAATGAACACTGGGAGGTAAAAATGGGTACTTCATCAGGCGTTATCGTGGCGTTCCTGCTGCTGGTTTGTTTGAACGTAAATGGCGGGGCCGCCGTCAAGGATGATGCTAAATCGCTTGCTCCCGCCGGCTCGCGCTCCGGAAATGCGGCGTTCGATATTCGCGTGCACAAGACGGGTAACTTGTATTTTAGCATTAGCAACTACGGCATCCTCGGCAATCAAGGCGACCCCTCGCTTCTGGATCCCGAAACCGGACTGCCGGCGCCCTCGTGTGAATTCCCGGCTGGTTCCGGACTTGAATACTTGTACCAAGGCGCGATCTGGATCGGCGCGATCGTAAACGGCGACACGCTGGTTTCAACCGGCC
>JADYYF010000046.1 GCA_020853795.1 Candidatus Zixiibacteriota bacterium | reverse complement strand
CATCGATGTGACCCATGATGTTCCGAACACGATTGACGGCCACGTGCATTTCGGCGTGCCGGGGGTCGAGGGTGCAATTCGTTACGGCTTTGCCAATCCCCAAAGCCCGGTCAACGAAACCTGGAATCTCGATTCGCTGAATGTCAAAGACCTGATGCAGGGCGAACTCTACATCAATATTCACTCGACCGCGTTTCCCTCGGGTGAAATCCGCGGGCAAATCGTCCGGCAGGACATCCACGTCTCGTCGCAGCTCAATGGCGCGAAGGCGAACGGCGGCGCCGGCACCGGCTCCTCCGCAACGGGTTTCGCTGTTTGTACCCTGTCGAAAGATCTTAAGCGGCTGACCATCTACTGCGAACACAATGTCACCAGCCCGATCGACGGCCACGTGCACTTCGGCGCGCCCAACGTCGAAGGACCAATTCGCTTCGGCTTCGCCAGTTCTGTCAGTCCGATTAGCGCGACTTGGAATCTGACACCGGCCAACGTACAGGAACTGCTCGACGGCAACCTCTATATCAACATCCATTCAACCGCGTTTCCGTCCGGTGAAATCCGCGGCCAACTGGTGCTTGACGAGGAGTTCTCATTCAGCTTCCCGCTGGACGAATCGCAGGCCAACGCCTGCGCCGGCACCGGCAGTCCGGCCCTCGGCACGGCTAATATCGAACTCAAGCGCGGCGGGCGAGAAATGACGATCAACCTGACGCACAATGTCGGCAGTCCGATCGACGGGCACGTGCACCGCGGCGCGGCTTGTGTCAGCGGTCCGATCTTGTTCGGCTTCAGCCAGTTCACCAGCCCGATCAAGGAATTCTGGTACCTGGGTGCGGCCGATATCATCGATCTGTTCCAGAGGGAACTGTACGTCAACGTGCACTCGACAGCGTTCCCCGTGGAAGAAATTCGCGGGCAGATCGATAATCCGCCGCCGGCCTGCAAGTGCGGCGATGCCGACGGCAGCGGCGCTTTCTCGATTTCCGATGCGGTGTTCCTGATCAACTACATCTTCGCGGGCGGTCCGGCGCCGGCGCCGACTTGTTTGGGGGATGCCGACGGCTCATCGGCGATCTCGATCTCGGATGCCGTCTACCTGATCAATTACATCTTTGCGGGCGGACCGGCTCCGCACTGCTGAGACTTGATCCGGCGAATATGAAAAGAGGCGTCCTGCAACTGCAGGGCGCCTCTTGCTCTTGCCGTTTGACTTCCGGCTATTCCGGCTTGGCAAAGCCGATATTCTTCTGGTCGGGCATTCCCTGTAATTTGATCTCGCCGAATTTTTCCTCGTACTTCTTGAGGTTGTCCTCCAGTGTCTTCAGCAGCGCCTTGGCATTCTGCGGGGTCATAATGATCCGGGCAAATACGCGCGCCTTCGGCGTTCCGGGCAGCAGCCGGGCAAAATCAAAGATGATCTCGGACGGCGAGTGGCCGATCATGACGAGGTTCGAGTAGATGCCCTCGGCTTCGGGTTCGCGCAACTCCATCTGGATTTGCTGGGTCGGCGGCTTATTGTTCATCGTTCCTCCTTGTCATCGCCCGAGGAGTGTAATATAATACGCCCCGCTGTCAAGGAGATTCCCTTGTCGATATTGACCTTAGCGCGCCTGAAACAACTCTTCCACGACCTGCCGCGCGGCAACGTGCTGGTCTACGGCGATGTCATGATCGACCAATACCTGTGGGGCAAGGTCGATCGTATCTCACCCGAAGCGCCGGTGCCGGTCGTCGAAGTGGAATCAGAGACGCTGCAACTCGGCGGCGCCGCCAACGTCGCCCGCAACATCAGCGCGCTCGGCTGCAACGCCGAACTGGTCGGGCTGGT
Source organism: Candidatus Zixiibacteriota bacterium (assembly GCA_020853795.1). Classification (NCBI taxonomy): domain Bacteria; kingdom Pseudomonadati; phylum Candidatus Zixiibacteriota; species Candidatus Zixiibacteriota bacterium. Next base: position 30,662 of record JADYYF010000046.1, on the reverse strand, counting down.
CGGCGACGACGACAACGCCACGCGCTTGAAGCACCTGCTGGAACGCGAAGGTATTCGCAACTACAAGCTGGTCTCCGACCAGAAACGGCCCACCACCGTTAAGACGCGCGTCATCGCCCACAATCAGCAGGTCGTGCGTGCCGATCGCGAATCGCGCGCCGAAATCGACGGCTATACCGAAAACGAGATGGTGTCCTATATCGAGAGCCGCCTGCCCGAGACCCAGTGTCTCCTGATTTCCGACTACGGCAAAGGCGTCATCACGCTGCCGTTGCTGCAACGCATCGTCCCGCTCGCGCGCAAACGCAACCGTTTCATTGCGGTCGATCCGAAAGAGTCGCATTTCCGCAACTACCGGCAGGTCTCCGTGATTACGCCGAACGAACACGAGGCGGCCTTTGCGGCCGGTCAACGCATCCGCGACGACGAGTCGCTGCAGGCCGTCGGCTGGGGACTGCTGAAAGAACTCGAACTGGACTCGATCCTGGTCACGCTCGGCGCCCGCGGCATGGCGCTGTTTGAAAAGGACGGCAGTTTCAATCACTTGCCGACGGTCGCCAAGAAAGTCTATGACGTCACCGGCGCCGGCGACACGGTCATCGCCGTCCTGACCGCCATGATGGCCGCCGGAGCCACACGGCTGGAAGCGGCATTCGTGGCCAATCAAGCCGCCGGCATTGTCGTCGGCTACATCGGCACGGCGTATGTCGGCAAAGATGAGCTGTTTAACACCATCGCCGAATCGCTGTAGCGCTTTGGTGATTAACCGGCAGCCCACCCGTAGCCGGTAGCCCACCCGGAGCGCAGCGCAGGGTGGGGAAGGAATTGCATGAACTCGAAACTCATCGCCAAATCACAACTCGTCAAATTCGCCCGCCGGCTTCATCGCACCGGCAAGCGTATCGTCTTCACCAACGGCGTCTTCGACATTCTGCATGCCGGCCACGTCGACTACCTTGAGCGCGCGAAACGTCACGGCGATGTTTTAGTGATCGGGTTGAATACCGATGCTTCCGTCAAAGTCAACAAGGGGGACCACCGCCCGATCATCCCCTACAAGGACCGCGCGAAACTGCTGGCAGCTTTGAGCGTCGTGGACTACATCGTCCCCTTAGAGCGCAAGACGCCTGACCGCCTGATCGAAACCATCTGTCCGCATGTGCTCGTCAAAGGCGCTCAATATAAGCTCGGGGAAATTGTCGGCGCCGACTTCGTACGCGCCCACGGCGGCAAAATCGTGCGGATGCGCATGGTGCCGGGGCTGTCGACGACAGCGATCATCAAAAAAGTCCGGGCGCTGCCGTCGAGTTAGAGCGCTTCATTCAACTACGTCTCTCGAGGAATAGTCTCCGGATAAGTCTGTTGTCAGGAGCTGGTGGCCGTGTCATTGCGAGGAGCAAACGTACAATCACACTCAGCTCCGCCCTCAGCCGCGACGAAGCAATCTCCTCGCTGTTCGCTTCAAAGACGACTTCCGGACCTTGTCTCCGACAACAAAAAAAACGTCCCGCCATCTCGACGGGACGTTTTCATTCTTCGTGGTCGCGGTTCGCTACGGCAGGACGTGGACGATCTTGCGGTCGCCGGAATTGGCGAATTCGATCACGCCGGTGATCTTCGCGAACAGCGTGTTGTCGCGCCCGATGCCGACATTGCGGCCCGGCTTGATCTTGGTGCCGCACTGCCGGACGATAATCGAACCGGCCAGGACGGCTTCGCCGCCGAAGCGCTTGGTGCCGCGCCGTTGACCGTTCGAGTCGCGGCCGTTCTTCGACGAACCTAAACCTTTTTTATGTGCCAAGGGGTCCTCCTAATCTTCAATCTCAAATCGCCGCCAATATCTGAGACTTGCCAATCCAGTCCGGCGGCAATCGTCTAATATACGTTCCGACCGTCGGCGGTCAAGGGGAAAAGTTTACTGGGCAAGGCAGCACAGTTTTCGTCACGCTAGTATCTTCTCGATCCGCCGATCCGGAACCAGCCAGATGATCGCGACGATCACATAGATAGCGCACGAAAACCAACAACTCACGGCAGCGAGCGCCACCGCGGCGGCATAGAGGAAGACCGAAATCTTGCCCTTGTAGTCGCGGCCAAGCGCCGCTGCAAGCGCCGAATCCCGGCCCTGGCGGGCGACAAGCACTCTTGTTAGGATGTAGTACGCGATAGCCGCCAACAGCATGACGACGCCATAGAGCGCCACGGGACCGGCTGAGAAACTGTTTTCCCCCATCCAGGCAGTCACAATCGGCACCAGTGACAGCCAAAACAGCAGGTGCATATTCACCCAGAGAATACGACCATCAACTTGTTTGATGGCCTGAAAGAGATGGTGGTGGTTGTTCCAGTATATTCCCAGGTAAACAAAACTCAGAACGTAGCTCAGAAAGGCCGGTAACAGTGGTTTGAGAGCCGCGAAGCTTGTGTCGTGCGGCACCTTAAGTTCGAGTACCATGATTGTGATGATGATCGCCAGCACCCCGTCGCTGAATGCCTCCAGGCGTCCCTTGGTCACTGTTCTTCCTCCTCGATGTTGAGCATTTCGAATTCACTTCCAGCCCAATCTGTAATGAACGGCTGGCGGCGTAACTCGGTTTGCTGATTTCTCCTCGCACTACCGGGTGACCAAAACAAAGCCACCGGCCTTTCAGCCGGTGGCTTGAATCGTCAATCGAATCTATGCTTGCGTCCTACACGTTCGCCTTGTGCGACTCGGAAGTCGCATTGATCCGGAAAATCAGCTTGTCGCGGTCGGGCGCCACATCGACTTCGATATGGCAATCGCCCGCAAACTGGCCGGCCAGAATCTCCTCGGCCAACGGGTCGTCGAGATGCTTCTGCAGCGCGCGCTTGAGGTGGCGCGCACCGTAGACCGGGTCGAATCCCTTCTCGGCAATGAACTTTTTGGCTTCGGGTGTGACGTGAATCGCCAGACCCCGCTCCGCCAGCCGCTTGGCCATCTCCGCCAACTGGATGTCGATGATCTGCATGATGTGTTCCATCCCGAGGGCATGGAAGATCAGGATCTCGTCGATTCGGTTGATCAACTCCGGATTGAAAATGCGCTTCATCTCGGTGATGACCGACTGCTTCATCGCATCGTAATCGTCTTCCACACCGGAGGCGCCGAAGCCGAGCGTCTTGCCCGAGCGAATATCGCGCGTGCCGGCGTTCGAGGTCATGATGATCACCGTATTCCGGAAATCCACCTTGCGGCCGAATGAGTCGGTCAGGCAGCCGTCATCGAGCAACTGCAGCAGGATGTTAAACACATCCGGGTGCGCCTTCTCGATTTCGTCCAGCAGCACGACCGAGTACGGATGCCGACGCACCTTCTCGGTGAGCTGGCCGCCCTCTTCGTAACCGACGTAGCCCGGAGGCGCGCCGATCAGGCGGCTGACGGCGAACTTCTCCATGTATTCCGACATGTCGATACGCACGAGAGCATCCGGATTCTCGAACAGGAACTCGGCGAGAACACGCGTCAGTTCAGTCTTGCCGACGCCGGTCGGACCCAGGAAGATAAACGAGCCGATCGGGCGATGCGGATCTTTCAGGCCCGCGCGGGCGCGCCGGATCGACTTGGTCAGGGCGGTAATCGCTTCCTCCTGGCCGACGATCTTCTTCTTCAGCTCTTCTTCCATGCGCAGCAGCCGCTTCGATTCCTTCTCTTCGAGGCGGAACAGCGGGATACCGGTGATCTTGGCGACGATCTCGGCGATATGCTCCTCTTTGAGCGTGATCTTCTCGCTCTGGCGTTGCACCTCCCAGTTGCGCTTCATCTGCTCGTATTCTTCCTTCTTGAACTTGAGCTCGTCGCGCAACTTGGCCGCCCGCTCGAATTCCTGATTCTTGACCGCCTCTTCCTTCTTCGTCGAGATCTCGGCGATCAGCGCATCCATGTCGTTGAATTCTTTCGGCTTGGTGTAGGTCGACAAGTGCGCGCGCGAACCGGCCTCGTCAATGATATCGATCGCCTTATCCGGCTGGAATTTGCCGGTGATGTAGCGGTTCGACATGATCACCGCCGCGCGAATCGCGTCGTCCGAAATCAGAATCTGGTGATGCTCTTCGTAACGGCCCTTGAGACCCTGCAGGATCTTGATCGTGTCTTCCTGCGTCGGCTCTTCGACCATGACGGTGTGGAACCGGCGATCCAGCGCGCCGTCTTTTTCGATATACTTGCGGTATTCATTCAGGGTCGTCGCGCCGATGCACTGCAATTCGCCGCGCGACAATGCCGGCTTGAAGATATTCGACGCATCGAGCGAGCCCTCGGCGCCGCCGGCGCCGACGATCGTATGCAGCTCGTCGATGAAGATAATCACATCCTGCGAATTGGTGATCTCGTTCATCACCGCCTTCAGGCGCTCCTCGAACTGGCCGCGGTACTTCGTACCCGCCACCAGGGAGGCCATATCGAGCATCACGATGCGGCGGTTTTCCAGCACGGCCGGCACCTGACCGGTGACGACGCGTTGCGCCAGCCCCTCGACGATCGCCGTCTTGCCGACGCCCGGTTCGCCGATCAGCACCGGGTTGTTCTTCTTGCGGCGCGACAGAATCTGCGACACGCGCTCGATCTCGTTGTCGCGGCCAATGATCGGATCCAGCTTGCCCTTGCGGGCCAGTTCGGTCAAATCGCGGCCGAAATGGTCGAGCGCCGGTGTCTTGGATTTTTTCCGCTTCTTGCCGTACGCCGACGGCTGGCCGCTCTGGATGTTCTTCAGTTCTTCGTAGACGTCCTTGTAATCGACGTCGAACATCGACAACACTTGCGCGGCGACGCCTTCTTCATCCTTCAGCAGCGCCAGCAGAATATGTTCAGTGTCAATTTCCTTCGACTTGAGGGCGCGCGCTTCCTGTCCCGCCACTTCCAGCGTCTTCTTGGCGCGGGCGGTCAGCGGCAACTGACCCATCGTCATCGTGCCGCCGGCCGGCTGCACGACGTCTTCCACCGACTGGACCAGTTCGCTCATGTCCAGACCGATGTTGGTGAAGACCTCGACGGCGCGGCCTTCGCCCAAACGGATTAAACCCAGCAGGAGATGCTCGGTCCCGATGTAGTCGTGGCGCAGTCTGGCCGCCTCATCACGGGCATACTCGATCGCTTTGCGGGCCAGCTCGGAAAACATCTCGTTCATCTATACCTCCGCCTGAGAGAATAACCTAATTCACTTCCGCCAGCATTTCCCGAACCATGTTCGCCCTGGCGACATCGCGATCCGCCGGTTCCAGCGCCTGCCCGAGATACTTCTGCAGGTGCGCCGGCTGGCTCAGAATCAACATCTTGTTGATCCGCTCGAGCGGGACGTCGGACACGATGCCCAACGCCGCCCCGAGCCGAACCGCGCTGAGGAGATTCATTACCTCCTCCGATGTTAATACGCGCGCATGCTTCAGAATGCCAAACGCGCGCCAAATTTTGTCCGCAATTTCATTACCGGCCTGCGTCACCAACTGGTCGCGCGACTGGTTTTCGAATTCGATGATCTGTTGCGTCATCTTGTGCAACGCTTCCGTAATGTCCGACTCCGTCCGGCCCAGCGTCGTCTGATTCGAAATCTGGAACAAATTGCCCCAGACATCGGAGCCTTCGCCGTAAAACCCGCGCACGACCAGTCCCAGCTTGGTGATATGATCGATCACCGAGTCGATTTCCTTGGTCAGCACCAGTCCGGCCAGATGTATCAACACCGATGCGCGCAATCCGGTTCCAACATTCGTGGGGCAAGAGGTCAAATATCCGAAATCGGAGTCAAAGTCGAACTCCAGGGTCTTGGCCAGCTCGTCGTCGATGCGCATCGCCTGGCCAAGCGCATCCGCCAGCGACAAGCCCGGGCTCATCGTTTGGATGCGCAGATGATCTTCTTCATTGACCATGATTGCCACGCGCTCGTCGGTGGAGATGAAGATCGCGCTGTCGCTCTCCGGACTCATAAACTCCGGCGAAATCAGGTGTCGCTCGATCAAGAAGGCGCGGTCCAAGTCGTCGATCGTCTCGGAGCGGTGAAATTCGCCCGCCTGCAGCTCGCGGCTGGAGCGAATCGCCGACTCGACAAAACTGACGACCTGCTCGCGGCTCTCCGATTCGGCGTGCGTCGGGAAGGTCTGGCCTTTGATGTTGCGCGCCAGCCGCACGCGCGACGAGAGCACGATCGAGGATTCCGCGCCCTCACCGGTCAGCCAGGAACTGAGCCGCTCCGGCATGCTATCGAACATGATCGGCCTCCAGCTTGACCTGCAAGTCGCGAATCATGTCGCGAATATGCGCGGCCCGCTCGAAATCTTCATTCTCGATCGCCGCTTTGAGTTCGTCCTTCAGCCGCGCCTCTTCCTTGAGCGAGTCCATCCCGGCCGCGGTCGCATTCTGACGCTTGCCGCGATGCAGATTCGAACCGTGGATCTTGCGCAGCAGGTCGGCCAGCGGCTGCCGGAAGGCGGTGAAACACTGGCCGCAGCCGAGGCGGCCGGTCTTGGCAAATTTGTCGTACGACAGCCCGCACCCGGGACAGCGCTGCTCCATCAACTTGTTGTCCGGCCGGGACGTCGTGGTCGGTACCATCGATGTAAGCAGGTCGGCGAGCGGGAAGGGGATATTCTTCAGCGGGTTCGAAAAACCGCGCCGCTTGGCGCAGGCGCTGCACAGGTTGAGCACCACCTTCTGGTTGTTGACAACCTGCTTAAGATGCACGGTCGCATCCTGCTTGCGGCAATCTTCACACAACATACCTGTCAACCTATCTCCGTCAGATGTCCATCCGACAGGCGAAAGCGCCTCGACGCGCGGTCGGCCAGCGACAAATCGTGCGTCGCGACGATGATCGTCATTTGTTTCTCGGAGTTCAAGCGAGCCAGGAGGTCGTGAAGCGTTTCGGCCGTCTCATGGTCGAGATTTCCGGTCGGCTCATCGGCGATCAAGATCTCCGGCGCACCCGCCATCGCCCGCGCGACTGCCGCCCTCTGGCATTCGCCGCCTGACAACTGGGTCGGCCGGTGGTGCAGGCGATGACCCAACCCCACCTCGTCCAGCAGTCTAACCGCGGTCGCCTCCGAATTGTTCCGTGACTCGCCGCGCACTAACAGCGGCATCATCACGTTTTCGACCGCGTTAAACTCCTCCAAAAGATAGTGATACTGGAAGACAAAACCACACTTTTTGTTCCGGTACTCCGAGAGCTGGACCTCGCCGAGCGCATCCACACGCTGACCCGCCACGGTCAGCGCTCCCGAACTGGGCGTATCGAGTCCGCCGAGAATATGCAGCAAGGTACTCTTTCCCACTCCTGATGCGCCGGTGATCGCGACAAACTCCCCGCGGTCGACCTCCAAGTCGATCCCGCGCAGAATCCGCAACTCACCGTCTACCGATGCAAAGTTCTTACACAGTTCCTTGGCTTCGAGAATCACGGCGTCCCATGTCGCCTTTCTTGACTCCTGTCTACAGTCATCTTGTCGTCACATTCCCGCAGTCCCTTAACTGCAATAAAACTACGAACTTATCCATGCCGCAAAATGTCGGCCGGGAACAACCGCGCCGCCCGGCGCGATGGATACAATGTTGCCAGAAACGCAATGAGCACGCTCACACCGGCAACGATCGCAAACTCGTGCGCCCGCGCATCCACCGGCAGGCTGTTGATGAAATAGATTTCGCCCGGGATTGACACAATGTGAAACGTCCGCTGCAGCCAACAGAGCAAGAACCCGAGCGCCGTTCCGGCCAGCGTGCCGACGACGCCCAGCAGCGTTCCCTGGTAGACGAAGATCCGCATCACCTGGCTGCGATTGGCACCCATCGACTTCAGAATCGCGATGTCCCTCCGCTTCTCCAGCACCAACATGATCAAGGTCGTGACGATATTAAACGCCGCCACCGCAACAATCAGACCAACGACGATCGCCATGCCGTATTTCTCCAGCGTCATCCAGCCGAACAGGTTCTTGTGCCGTTCCGACCAATCAACCGCATAGTAGGGATTTCCCAATTCCTCTTCGATTGCGCGCGCGACGTCTTGTGACTTGTAGAAGTCCTTAACTCGCACTTGCAGTCCGTTCACCATGTTGTCGAGTTTGAACAGGTCCTGCGCCATCGGGATCGAGATGTAGACGAGGTTGGCGTCGTACTCGTTCATGCCGGTCTCAAAGATTCCGGTGATGCGAAATCTCTTGTACTTGGGCTGCAGCGTCAGCGTCATCTTCTTCTGTTTGAGCGAGGCCAGCATCACCTCATCGTCGAGCTTGACTCCGAGCGTCGCCGCCAGTTCGCGGCCGATCAGGATTCCCGGCAGGCTGTCTGCGGAAGCTCCCAAATCGACCGTGCCGGCAACCACCTGCTTCCGCAACTCCGAGACGCCGAACTCCAGTTCGGGAATGATGCCCTTGACGAAGATACCGTCGTTGGCGTCGTTCGAGCCGATGACCGACTTGTAGAAGATGTTCGGTGCCGTGGCAACCACATCCGGCACCTCGCCGACCTTCTGCGCCAGAGTTTGCCAGTCGACGAAGCCCTCACCGGAAAAGGTGTAGACCGTGATGTGCGCCGTTGTGTCGATGATGCGCTGCCGGATCTCCGTCTCGAAGCCGTTCATCATCGCCATCACGAAGTTGAGTGTCGCCACGCCGATAGCGACGCCGACAATGGAGATCAGCGAAATGAAGGAGATAAAGTGTTCGCGGCGACGGCTGCGCAGGTAGCGTCGCGCGATGAAGATTTCAAAACCCAAACCTACTCCGGTTTCATCTGCGGAAACAGAATCACGTCGCGGATCGAGTGCTGATTCAACAGCAACATGCACAACCGGTCGACCCCGAAGCCGAGCCCGCCGGTCGGCGGCATCCCATGCTCCAGGCAGAACACATAGTCTTCGTCCAGCACCGCCGGCGCATCCTCGTCGCCCGCGCGGGCCATCTCGACCAGTCGCTCGAACCGCTCCCGCTGGTCGATGGGGTCGTTCAATTCACTGAACGCGTTCCCCATCTCCATTCCACCAATGAACACCTCGAATCGTTCCGTCAATCCCGGCTGGCTGCGGTGCGGCTTGGCCAACGGGGATAACTCGGTCGGATAATCGATAATAAATGTCGGCTGAATCAACCGCGGCTGCACCAGGACGCTGAACAGCTCGTCGATCAACTTACCCCGGCCGGCCAGCTTGTCGGAATCAATGCCGTGCTCCTTGGCGAGCGTGTGCAATGCGGCTTCGTCCGCGTGCATCACGTCGCGGCCGATGGCGGCCGCAATTGCATCCAGCAACCCCACCTTCTTCCAGTTCCCGCCCAATTCAATCGTGTTGCCGCCGAATTCAACTGTCGTTGTGCCCAAAACATCTGTGGCGACCTTGACGATCATGCGCTGGTACAAATCCATAATGTCGTTGTAGTCGGCATACGCCCAGTACAGCTCGACCATGGTGAATTCGGGGTTGTGGCTGCGGTCGAGCCCTTCATTGCGAAAATCCTTGCAGAACTCCCACACCTTCTCAAACCCGCCCACGATCAGCCGCTTCAGATACAGCTCATCCGCCACGCGCATATACAAGTCGACATCGAGGCGATTGTGATGCGTGATAAACGGCTTGGCCGCGGCGCCGCCGTAAATCGGCTGCAGCACCGGCGTCTCGACTTCCACGAATCCCTCGCCGTCGAGGAAATTCCGTACCGCCCGCACGATCGCCGACCGCTTCTTGAAAACGTCGCGCACCTCGGGGTTGGCAATCAAGTCAAGGTAGCGCCGGCGGTAGCGCGTCTCCTTGTCGGTCAGGCCGTGCCACTTTTCCGGCATCGGCCGCAGACTCTTGGCCAGCAACTGCAAGCTGCTGACGTGGACGCTCTTCTCGCCCATCTTGGTCAGGAACAAATATCCGGCCACGCCGAAGATATCGCCGATATCCGCCTTCTTGAAGACCTCGAACTCCGGCCCGCTGACCGCGTCCTTCTTGACATAGATCTGGATCTGGCCCGACTCATCCTGCAGGTGCGCGAAGATCGACTTGCCCATGTGCCGGATCGTCATCAACCGGCCGGCAATTTTTACCGTCGTCTGCGGTTCAGCCAGCGCTTCGAAGTTGTCCAGCAGCTGCTGCGCGGCGTGCGTCTTGTCGTACTTGTAGGCGTAAGGTTCGATGCCGGCCTCGCGCAGGGCGCGCATCTTGTCAACGCGGACTTGGTGTTGGTCGGCGATATTCTCGGTCACTCTTGCTCCTTGTGCTCTTCCCTGATCCGGTCCGCGGCCTACCGCCCGTACTTCTCGCGTAGCTTGGCCAGGACGGTTGGCGGCACCAGATCGTCAATCTTGCCGTTATGACGAGCGATCTCCTTGATCATGTTTGAACTGAGGTAGACGTAACGCAGCGACGGCAGCAAAAACACTGTCTCGGCCTGGGGCGACAATTTGCGGTTCATCAACGCCATCTGAAACTCGTACTCGAAATCGCTGACGGCGCGCATCCCCCGGACAATCGCACAGCAATGCTCGCGCTCGACCAGATTGGCCAGTAGCCCGCCGAATACGATCACGCGGGCGTTCTTGATCTCTGCCAGCGCCGCCGCCGCCATGTCGCGTCGCTCCTCGTGCGTGAACATCACCTTCTTGTTGGGATTGTCCGCAATCGCCACGATCACCTCGTCGAACATCTCCGCCGCCCGTTTGGTCAAGTCGACATGTCCGTAGGTGATCGGATCGAAACTGCCCGGATAAACTGCCCGTCTCACTGGTTTCTCCTCATGATCCAGATTAGCGTGCTGCCGTACTTCTTCTCGCGCAGGATTTCGAAGCCGGTGCAAGCGCAGGCGGCGGCCTCCTTGCGCGCCAATTCCACACACAACAGCCCGTCCGGCGTCAGCAGACTATAGTCGTAAACATGATCGATCACCCGCTGCGCCAAACCGCTGAAATACGGCGGATCGGCGAAAACTAAGTCAAAGCGCTCCCCCCGCGCAACCTTTTTTCCCACAACGTCAAAGTCGGCACGGACGAAGCGGCAGCGCTCGCCGAAATTCGCCGCCGCCAAGTTCCTTTCGATCACGCGCGCCGCCTGCGGATCGTTGTCGATCAGCAGCGCGGACGCCGCCCCGCGCGAAACCGCCTCCAGTCCGAGGGCGCCGGACCCGGCAAACAGGTCAAGCACCCGCGCTCCCTCCAAATGCGGTGTCAATGTACCAAAGAGCGACTCCTTGACGCGATCAAGGGTCGGGCGGAATCCTTCAAAATCGCAGGTCTTTAGGATAAGGCCGCGTCGTTCACCGGCGATGATGCGCATACTTCGGCAAGATAATAGGCATAGGCCGGCGCCAGGGCGGAAAAATAGGCGCTCCGGCCCTCCGGAGACAGACCGGCGCCGAGCGGTACCGAGTTCCAAATCTCGTCGGTGAAGGTGAAATCGTAGGGAAGTTGTCGTTCGAGTACGGCGGCAATGTCGTGCAGTCGCCGACCGCCGAGGATGTGCGCCGTCACCGCCCGCCGCAGCGTGCGCCCGCCGAATACCGCCATCAGGACGATCCCGATCTCCTCCGTCATCCGCTCGATCGTCTCCTCGCCGCTCAATCCGATCGTCTCGAACGCCGCCAGCCGGCCGCGGCGGAACAACTGCAGATGCAGCCCGCCGTCGCCCTCAAGCAGGCACAATTCCCGCTCGGCCTGCAGTCGCGGTTTGACGATCTTGCGGAACGCCTCCGGCAAGAAGAGCATCCGATCCAGCAGCAGCCCGCGGCTTTCGAACGACTGTCCGATCCGGCTGAAAACAGTCTTGTTGACCGCGAGGCAGGTGACCTCGACCTCGGAATCGTTGCTGTGGGTGCGCAGCAACGTGAAATGGTAATTGTCGATCGCCTCGGCGCAGGCGCGCGATAGCTCCCAGAGCAACTGATCGGGATCCTGCAACACCGCCTCGCTAACGAGGCTGAGCCGCTGCCGCGAATACTCGCCCTTGCTCAAACCGTAGATACAGCGGCTGCCGGCCAGCGCCTGCCAGGCCTCATCGGACGCGGCAGCATCCAACTCGCCGACCTGATCAACACTCAGCCCTTCGGGATTCGGCATCGCCAGGAGATAGCGCCAGCCCGTCCCGGCCTTCGCCACCCCGGCGATCTTTCCGTGATAGGCGAACATGTCCCGATGGTACACTGTTGATGCCGTCCGGCAAGCGCCTTTCGCACGCGCGCGAAACAAGTCGCCTCGAGACAGGGCGTGTCATTCGATGATCCACGGCGACGTTCTCTCCCCTCTCCTAATGGGAGAGGGGCCGGGGGTGAGGGTGCTTGGCCGCCGGTCCCCTCGAGCGAACCTGCCCTCCCACCCGCATTTTTTGCCCCCATTTGGAGACCAACGGCAGCCGCCGGAACCGGCGCCGTCCGCAAAGGTGCGGTTTTACTGCCCGAAAAAGGGGCGACCTGCGTTTCACCCGCGAAAAAAAAGTGCAAAATTCAAAAGTTTTTGTTGCGTTGAATATTGGGAATGATTATCCAATGCGCCGCAAACATTGTAAATACAGGGTGAAACTGGGGTCACCCAGGTTTTGACCCTGTCAATATTGCCTAAACCCAATTCGTGGAGGATTCCACATGGCTAACAAGCCCCTGACCAAAGCTCAGCTGATCACGACCATGGCTGAGAAAACCGGAATGACCAAGGTCGAAGTCAGCAAATTTATGGACACGCTGCACATGACCGCCGTCTCCGAAACCAAGAAGAATGGCGAGTTCACGCTCCCCGGCTTCGGCAAACTGGTGAAGTCGAACCGCAAGGCCCGCACCGGCCGCAATCCGCAGACCGGCGAAGCCATCAAGATCCCGGCCAAGACCGTGGTGAAGTTCCGTGTCGCCAAGGCTTGCAAGGATGCAATCATCCCGCCGAAGAAGTAAGCTCCTTTGATTTTTCTGCTCAGGGAACCGAGCACAACGTCCCCGCCACAACCGGGGACGTTTTTTTTGTTGAGTCTGCTCAGGATTATTCGGAAGGGCGCCGTGAGCGCCCGATCTGGGTTGGCTGCAGCCGAATTCACTTGAAGCCTTATGTGCTTGGTTGTATTATTCTGATTACCAAAAGGACCCATAACGAACCGAGATTTTTGTGTTTGCCTTGGTATTTTGGCTCTGGCTGTTTGCGTTGGCAGTATTTCCGGACAATGGAACGCTGATTACAATCATAGCTGTCAGCCTCGCGGTTGCAATCAGAATCGTCAAGTACTTGAGAGAGTTCTCTCGGCAGAACATTGTGCTTAAGAGCTATCTCGATGACAAGGAATTGCAGGCTCGGGCCTTGGACATTGAGAAGTACACCATTACGACTGAAAGATTTGTTCAGAAGTTTGAGGCGTACTACGGGTCTGCGAATCTAGAACTCAAAAACTCCAGTGGTGAAGTAATAAATGTGTGTCCAGTTTGTGGATCTCTGATGCAGTTAAAGCGCGGTGCTCGCGGTTTGTTTTTGGGATGTAGTGCCTGGCCAAAGTGTGACTTCACGCGAGAGTCCGAGAGCATTCTGAAGTAGGATTCGAGAAACGAGATGCTTAATCACAAACAGAAGAGCACTCTTGCCCGGTTGCTTCAAGTGGGTGATCTGATGTCAACACTGGACACGCTTATTGCACGGGCGGATTCGATTCTTCGACCGCCCCAAGAGATACTCGATCAGTACGCAGCTGATAAGAGATTGGAAATCCAAACTGAGTTGAACAAGCTCGCCTTCGAGGAGAAGAGATTCAGAGAATATGTCGATCGCATGAGGAGCTTAATTAAGGAAACCAAATCCGGACTTAAGCAGCTCGCCAAAGAAAAAGCGAGCGGATTCCCCTGGCTCGCGAAGGGGTACGCGGAGCTCTTCTACCTCCAAGCTTTAAAGGAAGCCGACCTAATGGCGAAAAAGAAGCGAGCCGCCAAGGTCAGTGCCGATCGGGTTCGCGACATCGCAGCTGAGAGAAGAGCCATTGAGCAGAAACTAAGAGTGACTATCCACATTATCGAGTACTATCAAACACTATTCCCATTTCTTGAGGATTTGCTGGACGATGCTGACGACGACTTGCTCAGAAGGATCCTAGGAAAGAAGATCACCGACCCGATTCGCGATATCAGTGACGTAGCTATTGACCCAGTTAGGCTGGTATTGCCTTCTCTTTCAGATCAAGAGTTTGCGCGGTTGTCCAGTTGTGAGCGAAATCAACTGGCACTCGACAGGTACTGGTCTCGAAAAAGCAAAACAAACTGGGAATTAGGCAAGGAATATGAACGTTTCATTGGGTACACGTTCGAAAGAGAAGGCTATTCAGTCCGCTATCAGGGAATACTCGAAGGATACGACGACTTGGGTCGCGATCTGATTTGCTCTAAGCAAGGCAATGTAGTCATTGTCCAATGCAAGAGATGGTCAAAGCATAGGACCATTCGAGAGAATCACGTTACGCAGCTTTACGGTACACTTGTGAAGTATCAAATCGAGTCTCGCGATCGAAGTGCAATTGGAGCCCTATACACTACAACGACTCTTTCAGAAAGAGCCGGAGAATTCGCAAGCCACCTTGGAGTAATTGTCCGCGAGTCCTATCCATTTCAATTCTACCCTTCAATCAAATGCAACGTATCAAGACGAACTGGGGAGAGGATCTACCATTTGCCTTTTGACCAACAATATGATAGAGCAATAATTGAAAGCGAGCGAAATGAATGTTACGTCGCGACTGTGAAGGAAGCGGAAGACCTCGGATTTCGGCGAGCTTGGAAATGGCTTGGAAAGGACTCGGAGTGACTGCGCTGCAGGTGTTCCACTGAGACGAATTCCATGCACCCTTCCTCCATCCCCACCAACCGCCTCTACTCCGACCTTGCTTGGCTTTGGCCGCTGGTCAGTGAAAGGGAAGAGTACGCCGAGGAATCCGACTGCTGGCGCTCGCTCTTGCGCCAACACGTCGGCAGCGGCCGCCATCACCTGCTTGAACTCGGCGTCGGCGGCGGGCATAACCTATCCTTTCTGACCGGCGAGTTTGACGCCACCGCCGTAGACCTTTCCGCCGCGATGCTTGCCCATTCGCAGCAACTCAATCCCAGCGTCGAGCATATTGTCGGCGACATGCGCACGGTTCGACTGCAGCGCAAATTCGCCGCCGTCTTGATTCATGATGCTATCGGCTACATGCACACAGAGGATGATCTGCTCGCGACCTTCGCCACTGCGGCCGCCCACCTTGAGCCCGGTGGCCTCCTTTTGATGTCTCCCGACTATTTCCGCGACACCTTCGTCTCGCCGCAGGTATATCATGTCACACGCCGCAACGCCGATTGCGAGCTGACCTACGTCGAATACGTTTACGACCCCGATCCGGCAGATACCTCCGTGGACATCATCATGACCCTCTTCATTCGCCGGACCGAAGGCCTGGAGATCGAACACGACCGGCATGTTCTGAGCCTGTTTTCACGCTCCGACTGGCTGCGCCTGCTCGCCAAGTCTGGATTCCACGCTCGCGAGCAAACGTTTCAGTTGACCTTGGCGAATCAGCACTATTCCATTCTCGTGGCAACGCTCTTGCCGAAGCGGTAGCAACCGAACGATATGACCAAACCCGAAGATCCTTCGCCCGAACTCGGCTTCACCTGGCGTGCGAACAAGAAGAACGAGGTTACCATCCTCCATCGCGGCCGGACAGCAGCGGTACTTCGCGGCCGCGTGGCACTGGACTTCCTCGCCGACGCCGAATCCCTCGCGCCTGCCGACCTGCAACAGCTTATGGCCCGTCTGACTGGAAACTACAGGCGCGGCAACGAGCGCACCGCCAGAAACCACCCCCGCAATCGGCCCTGATGGTCGTTTCAAGAAAACGCTCGACACGGGCTGTGACGAGTTCTTTGCAGATTGCCATCGTCAGCATATAATCTCTCGATGAACATCCTCGGCCTCTCTGCCTTCTATCACGACTCTGCCGCGGCCCTGGTTCAGGACGGCCGCATCGTCGCCGCCGCCCACGAGGAGCGCTTCAGCCGCGTCAAACACGATGCCCGCTTTCCCGCTGGTGCCATCGCCTACTGCCTGAACGAAGGCCGGATCTCCGCTGCCCAGCTTGACTGCGTGTGTTACTACGACAAACCGCTGCTCACCTTCGAACGCCTGATGGAAACCTACCTGGCCTTTGCCCCGCGCGGCATCCGCTCCTTCAGCAAGGCACTGCCGCTCTGGCTGCACCACAAACTCCATATCCCCCGCGAAATCCGGCGCGGGCTCGGCGCGGATTTCCGCGGCAAGATTCTTTTCTCGCAGCATCATCTCTCGCACGCCGCCTCGGCGTTCTATCCCTCACCCTTCGAGTCAGCCGCGATTCTCACCATCGACGGCGTCGGCGAGTGGAGCACCACCACACTTGGCCGCGGTCGCGGCAACAATATCGAGATTCTCAAGGAGATTCGATTCCCGCACTCGCTGGGCTTGCTCTATTCCGCCTTCACCTACTACCTCGGCTTTGCCGTCAACTCCGGCGAATACAAGCTGATGGGACTCGCGCCCTACGGCGAACCGAAGCACGTCGACCTGATCCTCCGCGAACTGATTGATGTCAAAGACGACGGCTCGTTCTGGCTGAACCTCGACTATTTCGACTACTGCCACGGCCTGCGCATGACCTCGAGGAAATTTCACCGGCTCTTCGGACTCGAGCCAAAAGCGCCGGACGAGCGCTTCAGTCAGCAGCAACTTGACCTCGCTGCCTCGATCCAGGCCGTCACCAATCTGATCATGCTGCGCTTGGCGCACACGCTGCGCGACCTTTCCGGCGAACGCAACCTCTGTCTGGCCGGCGGTTGCGCCTTGAACTCAGTCGCCAACGGTTTGATCCGACGCGAGCGCATCTTCGACAGACTCTGGATTCAGCCGGCAGCCGGCGATGCCGGCGGCGCACTCGGTGCCGCGCTGGCGGCCTGGCACATCCATCTTGACAACGATCGTACCCCGGAGCCGGCCGACAGCCAGCAGGGAAGTCTCCTCGGCCCGGCCTACTCATCGAAGCAGATCACGGAATATCTCGACTCCATCGACGCGAAGTACCAACAACTCGACAACGCACAGACGGCCCATCGCATCGCGGCCGCCATCGATGACGGCCTGGTCGTCGGACTGGTACAAGGGCGGATGGAGTTCGGTCCCCGCGCTCTCGGCGCCCGCAGTATCCTCGCCGACGCTCGCTCGCCCCAAATCCAGTCGCGGCTCAATCTGGCGATCAAGTTCCGCGAGGGCTTTCGTCCTTTCGCGCCGGCGGTCCTGCGCGAGGATGTCGCCGCATACTTTGCGGAAGACTGCGACAGCCCCTACATGCTCTTCGTCGAGCCGATCAGATCCTCGCTGCGGCGCCAACCGACTCCGGACGAAGCGCAATTGCAGGGCATCGACCGCCTGAACTGGGCGAAATCAGTGATTCCCGCCGTCACCCATGTCGACTACAGCGGACGCCTGCAGACCGTGAGCCGCGAACGCAACGGCTTCTTCTACGACATCCTGCGTGCCTTCAAGGAGCGCACCGGCTGCAGCGTCATCGTCAACACCAGCTTCAATATTCGCGGCGAGCCGATCGTCAATACTCCGGAAGAAGCCTATCGCTGCTTCATGTTTACCGAGATGGATATGCTCGTGTTGGAAAACATTGTGCTCTTCAAGCGCGATCAACCGCCGTTTCCGGGCGCGCAGGAATACCGCGCTCGCTTCGGGAGAGATTGAGATGATACTGCAGCGAATCAACTGGCATCCCTCCCGCGGGGAAGTCCGTTACTTTGCAGTCACGCTCGCCATTGCGGCCACCTTGCTTGCCGTCTTGGCGCTGGCAGCGAAGGGCATCATTCCTGCCCTCTGGGTCGGCGGTATCGGCTTAATCTTGGCGGCACTGAGCTTCTTGACTGCTGCAACGTTCGGCAAATGGGTCTACCTGCTGTGGATGGGAATCACCTTCATTCTCTCCATCGTAGTTTCGCCGATCGTCATAGGAGTCATATTTTATCTCATTTTGACTCCCATCGGAATTATCTCCCGGCTCCTTGGCAAAGACGATCTACGACTTAAGCAGCCCAGTGATGCCGCCAGCTACCTTGTGGACGTTGAGAATCCTCCCGATCGCGACTCCTTCCAACGCCAGTTTTGACCGCCCCACCGGAAATTCCCTAAACATCGCCGTAATTGTTGACGTTTATTGAATTGGGGAGTATAATGGTATGGAAGAGGAAGGTGCCCTATGACTTCCATAGAACTCATAATCGATCGCCAGATCCGCCGCTGGGAGTTGCAGAAATCACTGGAAGATTCGCACTCCGGCTTGACCCGTTCGATCCATATTCCCAAGCCGATGATCACGGTTTCGCGCCAGCGCGGATCGGGCGGAACGATCATCGCCGAGCGCCTGGCCCACCGCTTTAACTACACTTTGCTGCACCGCGACATCATCGACCGTATCTGCGCTACCTCCGGATACAAGCGCCGCATCGTCGAGTCGCTGGATGAGCACTCGCGTTCGCAGATGGAGCTGTGGTTCGAGTCGATCCTGACCGGCAAATCGATCGACTTGAGCGACTACGCCCGCCACTTGCTTGAAATCATATTCTCTATCTCGCGGCTGGGCGGGGTCATCGTTGTCGGCCGAGCGGCCAACTTCATCATCGGCGGCAACCGCGGATTCCACTTGCGAGTGATTGCCTCGCCGGCCACGCGTATCCACAATCTGGTCGAACGCGACAAGATGACGCCGGAGCAGGCGAAGAAAGAGATCGAAACCAGCGACCGCGACCGCACCGCCTTCGTCCACAAGCTGGTCGGCAAGTCGATCGACGATCCGGCGCAGTACGACATGGTGATCAACATGGACTGGGTGTCACTCGACACGGCGGTCAACCTGATCGCCAACGCCGCCATGGATAAGTTCGAACGGTTGGCGCGTCCCGACAACTCGGTCGCCGAACCCTAACCTCGACCTGCGGGGGCGATAATTTAATTGCGTGACACGGCCGCAGCGCATATCGTGCCTGCGGGATTGGTCCCCGAGGAGATTCATGGAATTGAGAAAACTGCATCCGGTCACCGGTTACCAGCCGGCAACGCAGAGAATCGTCGGGCTCTTTGCCGCACAGTTTGACGATCAATTGGCGCTGCTGAAGCCGGCTGTCGAGAAACTGACGGTAACGCAGCTGGAATGGCAGCCGCATCCGGGAGTCAACACTGTCGGTATGCTGCTCGCGCATCTGGCCATCGTTGAAGTCTTCTGGCTGACGGTGGCGGCCCGTGAAATTCCGGTTGAGCCCGAAGGTGACGAAGTCCTCTTGCGCACGATCGGAATCCGGATGGACGATGACGGCCTGCCGCTCAAGCCGGAAGGCCGGCATCCCGCAACTTTGGCCGGGAAGACCGCGGCCGATTATTTAGTGATGCTCGACAAGGCGCGTGCCGCCGTCCACGCCGAACTGCGCACCTGGGACGATGCCCAACTCGAGCAGACTTTCAAGCGCCGCACTCGCGAGATCACCTTTATGTGGACGCTCTATCACGTGCTGGAGCACTTCGCCGCGCATTCCGGCCAAATCCTGCTGCTCAAGCACTTGATGCGTGATGCCGGCATGCTTTCCGGTCCCGCCGAGGATTAGCCACCCTCGCCATATCGCTTGCTTTTGCGAAGCCGCCGCATGATGTTTTGCCGGTGAGCCGGACTTCAATCATCCGCTGCGGCCGGCGCTGCCTGTTGCGGCGGGTCGTTCCCAAAGACCTCGATCCGTTCTTCGACTGGTATCGCGACGAACGCATCCAGCGCTACCTCGCCAATCCCTGGTGGGATCCGACCCTTTCGCGCTCCGATTACGAGCGCTTCCGTTTCAAACGCTATCTCGACCACGATGCCTCCGGCGGTGTCATGACGATCTGCGACTTGTCCGGAATCCCGCTCGGCCTGGTCAATTACTTCGACCATTTGCCGGAACAGCACTCCTGCGAGGTCGGCATCATCGTCGGTGTCGTGGCGCGCTGGCGGCAGGGAATCGCTCTGGAGGCGCTGCAACTCATGCTCGATTTCCTCAGCACGGAACTGCAGATATCGCGGGTCGATGCGCAAATCCTCGAAGAAAATATCGCTTCGCAAATGCTGTTCGAGAAAGCCGGATTCCGCCGGATCGGCGTCGCGCCGGAAGGAAACTACGTTTTCTTGAAGTATCTTTGGGAAGCGGCCCCGGATCGCTGACTACTTCACCGCGGTTTTCAGAAGTTGATTGACCGCCGTGCCCTGCAGCTCTTCGAGCACTCGCCGCAGGCGAATCCGTTCAATCGCCATGGCCGCCTGATTGATCAGGCTGGCGATGGTCCGGAGTCGCTCATCATCCACCGGCTCGGTCGGATCGGGATTGTTGACGATCATGACGAATTCGACATTTTCGCCCACCACCACCGGCAACGTCGCGAACGCGCAACAACCGATCACCGCGCGCTCTTCGGCGCCGATGACCTCCTGATAAATCTCTGAGTCCGCATCGACGATGTTCTGCACCGCCCGGTCGGCCACCGTTCGACCGACGACGTTGTCGCCGAGCGGCAAGGCAATATCGTACACGGATTGCTGGGAGTTTACGCCGAAACCGAGCGCCCCCTGCGCGCTCTTCGCCTCCGCGTCGATCTTCAGCAGCAACACCCGGCCGATTCCAACCCCGCGGATAACCTCTTCCAGCGTTGTCTGGACGATCTCATCCTCGCTGTCCGCGCAGCGCAACGCTTCGCCCGCCTCCTGGATTATCGCCAGCTCGCGATTGCGTTCCTGCAGCTTCTGGATCGTCTCCGCCGCCTCTTTGCGCACCAGATCGCGCTCGACTTCCATCTTCGTCGTCGCCGGCGCCTTGAGCGAGATTTCCAGCTCATTGGCAATATTGCGGATCAACTCCGGCGCCGCCTCGAGAATCTTAACCAGCACCTCTTCGGTGATTCCGACCAGATCGAGTCCCGCCTTGACGTAGGCGCGCTGGCGGGTTTCGTCCCCCTTGAAGATGGCATCATACGCCAGATCGGCGACATAGATGTAATCCACCAGGCAATTGCTGTTGCGTTGCCGCGACGGCAACCCGCGCCGGTGGTGTTCCATGATTGGCCGCGCCAGCAATGCCGGTAGATTCCACTTGCGCGCCAGCCAGCCGCCCACTTCACCGTGATCGATGCCGAAGATCGACTTCTCGGCGGTAATCTGCTCCTCCCCGCGCTCGATCTTCTTGAGCACCAGCGCCTCTTCTTCGGGGAACACTACCGCGAGAATCGCCACACCGATATTGTGCATAAAGCCCGCGATAAACGCCTCTTCCGGGACTTTGTAACGCGCGGCGGCGGCAATCATCTTGCCGATCACGCCGGTCGCCAGCGAATGCGTCCAGAATTGGCGAAAATCGAACTTGTGCCGGCTGAAGGTGTCCATCGCGTCGAACATCGCCAGCGAGATTACCACATTCTGCACTGTGCGGAAGCCCATCAACGTGATCGCCTGCGTGATCGTGGAGACGCGGTTGGCGTATTCGGCGTAAAATGCCGAATTGGCGATCTTGAGGATGCGTGAAGTCAGCGCGTGGTCGGAGAGGATGATATTAGCCAGGTCCGCCACCGACGAGCGCGGATCTTCCGAGATCTCCCGCACCCGCACGATGATCTGCGGTATCGACGGCATCACCTCGAATTCGTCGAGGCGCCGCAACGTCTCGTGGCGTCCGATCAGCGACACAGTTTAGTACTCCTCGAAAAGTTGCTTTTCTTCCGCGTAGCGCGCGGCCAGCTCCTCGCTCAGCTCGGCCACCGCTTCGATTGGCAGTTCCAGCGGCCGCGATAACTGAAGCAGCCGGTCATTGCGGCCTTCGCCGCTGTAAAAACCCACACCCAACTGCTTGGCCAGACCATTGGAAAATCGGACGACGGCCGCAATCGTCGCGGCTCCGCCCTCGGCTTTGGCTGGTTCGGCGTGATGCATCCGCACGCCCTCGACCAGTTCCGGCGGGAAATTCCAGCGCTGCAAAACCAGCGCCCCGACATCGACATGGGTGAATCCCAGCGCCGACAGTTCGGCCTCCGAAAACTCACCTCGTTCATCCTCGACCGTGAGCACGAGCTTGTCGTAAGCGGCCTGAAGCTTCTGCCCGAGGATAATCTTGCCAATATCATGCAACAGCCCCGCGATGAAGATCTCTTCGAGGCGTGGGTGCTTAAGCCGGCGCGCTACCATCCGCGCGGCCAACGCGCAGGCCAGCGAATGATCCCACAGCTTCTGCCCGAACTGAATATTGTCCCGGCGGTTGTAAAGCGTGTGTGTGGACGAGGCGATCACGATCGAGCGCAACGTGTAGAAGCCCAAAATCAGGATCGCTTCCCGCAGCGAACTCACCGCCCGTGAGCGGCCATAGAAGGACGAATTGGAGAGCTTTAGCACCTTGGCGGTCAGCCCGGGGTCGGCCGCCAATACTTCACCAAGTTCCTCTACGTTTGAGTTCAAATCGGCCGTCAACCCCATGACCGCCGACACAATTGCCGGCGAAGCCGGCAAGTCGCCAATCGCGGAGACGACCTTTTCCAGCAGTGAATGACTCTTGATGTCGAGAATGGTCACAGCGCCTCGGAATCAAATGCCCGCATCTGGGAACCTGAGCCTATAACCCAGTATCGACCCGATTGGGCAAACACTTGATCGATATGAAGATGGCGGTGAAATGGAAATTTTTCTTGCTTTCTGGGAACATTCATATAGCTTGCGTGTTAGCAATATTGGCTGAAGTAGGGTGTTGTACCAAATTTGAGTTTCCTGCCCCCCTCTCAGATTTGGCACCCGACCTTCGGCCTTTTTTTATCCCCTTTCGACCGCTGCTACCTCGCCGTTCCAGCTACAAAGACCGAACCCTGAATACCTTAGGGCCTGTCTCTTCGCAGGAGGACAGCGGTCCCAAACCTGCCAAAAAGTCCCATTTACTCGCCAAAATCCTATTGACAATCCACGGGGGTACCCATATATTCCAACCCGAAGTGAACACAAGGTCTTAATCAAACTGTCTCACACCCGATGAAGTTGTTGCTAATTGGCACAACCTCTTGACAAACGCGAAATATTCGATACTTTAGGTTTGACGACAGTCGTTCTCTATTACTTCTAGTCTATAATTCGCAGCGCTAACAGGTTCTCTCTTCGGTTACGCTGTTGAACGGAACGTTTGATAAGGTTCTTGCCAAGCACAAGAAGAAGACGCCAACCTGACAGAATCACGCAACGGAGACTGGACACAGGCCAAACAGCTACCGATTAAAGTACTAACGGTTTAGCAGTTGTCACCCGCAAGGAGGTTGCTCAATGGCCAGCACATGGCGCTTTCTTTCAATCGCGTTGGTCTTCATCGTTCCGATCGCGATTGCGTTCTCGTCCGGAGAGAAAGCCGATTCGTCCCCGCAGGCGCTCAGTCTGATCTGTATCGTCGATACAGTCACGACTCAGCTCTCGAACAATAACATCGTGATTCCGATCTATGTAACAAACATCTCGGACTCCATCTCCGGTTTCCAGATGTGGATCAATATCTCCGAACCTTCAATGGTGCGCTTCAAGACCGATTCGGTCCGCGCCGGTATCTACTATGCCAAGATTGACACCATCGGCACTCGCATCCGCGGTTGGGAATACCTCCAGGCACGTATCCTTGATGATACCATCGGCGCCGTTCTGCGCGTCGCCGGCACCGCCGATAATGGCGGCTTCCCGGTGAAAAAACCGCTCGCACCCGGCTCCGGCATATTCTTCCGGATTTATCTTCAGACCAAGGGCTCCCTCCCCGATTCGCTTTGCGATTCCGCGCGTGTCGTGCTGACGATCAACCGCGCCGAGACCCGGTTCTCCAATCCTTTTGCCGATTTGATCGCCTATAGCTGTTCCACCTACATTGATACTTCGTACTTCAACTGCTTGGCGTGGCAGGGGGATACTTGCATCGCCTGGGCCGACACCGTCCCAGTTGAATTGCAGGATTGCTGGTTTGACTCAACTAAAGGACTCTACGTCAACGGCGGCATCGGCTTTGCCTGCTGCAAGTGCGGCGATGCCGACGGCAGCGGCACTTTCTCGATCTCCGACGCCGTCTTCTTGATTAACTACATTTTCGCCGGTGGCCCGGCCCCGTCGCCGGCCTGTAACGGCGATGCCGACGGCAGCGGTGCCGTTTCGATCTCCGACGCCGTTTATCTGATCAACTACATTTTTGCCGGAGGTCCGGTCCCGCATTGCTGAGGTGGGACTAACGGCGAATTAACACTGAGCACATATCATGTTTGGCACTTTGAGCGATTATTCAATTCGAGATATGGAGTGAAAGGAGGTGAGAAGGAGTTTAGGAGAAGAGGCTTAAACGTTCAACCACCACCGAGCACACTCAGAGTTGGCCCTCGTGTCACCGCTGAGCAAGCTCGATCGCGTGAAGAAGACCGCACTGTCGGCTCGACTTTTAGCGATATTTGAACTGATTGTATGAGGTGAGAGTTAACCTCGTACTCACTATCAAGTTTTCAGCAACTGATAGGAGCAAACAATGAAGCGCATTTGTTTACTTCTTACTTCGTTTATGCTTCTTCTGACGGTGGCAGCCTTCGCGCAAGTCGGGGACGTCACCATCAAAATCAATCCGACCGGCGCGTTTCCGAATACGGTTCATGAGGGTCAGGCGAGCCAGATCGTTGAATTCTGGTTCACGAACCCCAGCATGATCTCCGGTATGTCGCTCGGCTTCGGATTCACGAAGACCGGTGCACAGCCGATCATCTGGAATGACTATGGCACGCACCCGCAGCCGGATGGCGGCGGTGACGACGTCCTGGCCATCGATGATGGGCCCTCTGTCTCCGCGTTTAACCTTGGCGGCCTGTTGCTCACCATGACCAACATGCCCAATTCGATCCTTTTCGGCGGCGCCAGCCTTCCGGGCGGCGGCATGCCGGCCCATGCAGTGTCGACCCGCATCTACTCGATGAGCCTCAATGCCAGTGCTTGGCTTGATCAGGCTCCGGCTGCGGACGATTTCTGCGTGGACAACATCTTCTATCCGCCGGCAGGCAGCTGGACCTTTGACTACGGTTCAGGCGGTTTCGCGCCGACCTTCAATGGTCAGCCGAACGCCTCGCAAGCGGATCCGACCGCTCCGCCGGTCTGCTTCGATGTGTTCCACATCCCGTGTCTGCCCCCGACCTTCACCGCCACCCCGGGTGGCCCGGTGAATCGCAATCACTGCTTGACCTACACGTTCAACTTTGATGCGACCGAGGGTGGCAACTCCCCGGCGGCTAATCCGGTTACCTTCTCGACCTCAGCCGGTACCATCAATTCGGGTACTGGTGAGTTGTCGGTGAACCCGGTCGCGACCTGCGGGACGACCGACGTCACTGTGACGGCGGCCAACTCGTGCGGCGGCACCGCGGACTACAACTTCACGATTACCTGGACCAACAACAATCCGGCCATCACCAATTGCGGTGGTATCCAGACCAAGGTTGGCAAGGGTAACCCGGTGACCTTCGATTTCAACTCGACCGATCCGGATCCGTGCGACGCCGCTACGTGGACTGTCGCCGGTGATCCGACCGTGAATGCGCCTACCATCAGCGGTACCGGTGTGTTCAACTGGTTGAGCGACGTCTCTGAAGGCGGCAGCACCATTAACTTCACGGTTACCGTTACGGATCCGTGCGGTGGTTCTGCGCAGTGCAACTTCGCGATTGAGGTGCTGGACACTGAACCGTTCGTCATCCACATCGAGAAGACGCACAATACCCTTCAGGGTATGTTCGAGTACGTTTCGATCATTAAGGAAAGCGGCTCCGACCTTATGGGCGGTTTCGACTTCCTGGTCGCCTACGATGCTTCGGCCCTTAGCTTCTTCTCCGCCTCGCTCGGCGCCGCTCTTGGCCCGGCCGGCTGCGGATGGGAGTACTTCACCTATCGTTACGGCGCGCAGGGTAACTGCGGCGGTCCGTGCCCGAGTGGTCTGCTTCGCGTCGTCGCGATTGCCGACGTCAACAACGGCGCCAACCATCCGTCGTGCTTCAACGTGCCGAACGGTTCCGAACTGGTGAGCCTGAAGTTCTACGTCACCAACGACCGTACCTTCGAGTGCATGTACGTGCCGATCCGCTTCGCGTGGATTGACTGCGGCGACAACGGCATTTCGAACATCGGTGGTGACACCCTTTGGATCTCGAGCCAGGTGTTTGATTTCGAGAACACCGCCCCGGGTATCGATCCCAATTACGAAATCACTGACATGAGCTGCTACTTCGCCATCGCCTACGGTGGTGCCTGCGCGGCTTGCGATGTCAGCGAGAAGTATGCGCCGATCCGGTTCATCCTGTTCTGGAACGGCGGTGTGGACATCGTTTGCGCCGACTCGATCGACGCGCGCGGTGACATCAACTTGAACGGTATTGCCTATGAAATCGCGGACGCCGTGTTGTACACGAACTACTTCCTGTACGGCCTCAGCGCTCTGGATTCCAACCCGCAGTATCGTCAGGCCCAGATTGCCGCGTCGGATGTCAATGCCGACGGTACGGCCCTCTCGGTTGGTGACCTGGTCTACTTGCTGAGAGTGATCGTGGGCGATGCCCTTCCGTTCCCGAAGCTGGCTCCGTTTGCCAATACGGCGACCGTCAGCTTCAACGGCACGCTGTCGACCAACGCGTCGGTTGAACTCGGTGGTGTGTATGCTACGTTCAAAGCGAACGGCGCGTACAACATCTCGAGCAACAGCACGATGAAGGTCGAAAGCGCTGAGAGCGATGGCTTGGTGAAGGTCCTGGTTTACTCCGGCCTTGACAACATGTCCAATCGTATCGATGCCGGCTCGAACGCCCTGTTCACGGTGAATGGCGATGTTGAGTTGGTGGACGTCCAGGTTGCTGACTACAATGGTAACCTGCTGAACACCCGCATCAACAAGAACGTCCTGCCGACCGAATTCAAGCTGTCGCAGAACGTCCCGAACCCGTTCAACCCGACCACGAAGATCGGTTTGGATCTGCCGACCGCGTCTGACTGGACGATCGACATTTACAACGTTGCCGGCCAGCTTGTGAAGAGCTTCAACGGCCGCGGCGTTGGCACTGTCAACGTTGAATGGAATGCTGCTTCCGTGGCCTCTGGTATTTACTTCTACAAGGCTACCGCTGGCAGCTTCACCGACACCAAGAAGATGGTGCTGATGAAGTAATTCATCAGAAGTTCTTTTGGTATGGGGAGGGGAGACCCTCCCCGTACTTAAAGAGCAAACTCAACTCAAGAGGAGGATATTCAGGAACTATCTCTAAAGGCTACGACCAGATCGATTAGTGGAAGCTTGGCACTAATGCGAAAACGGTTCGTATGCCAGGCCATTTTTGTTTTAGGGAAGTAGCCCGGTTAGAGATGGTTGCAAGAGTTTGCACAGAAGCAAGCCGACTTATGCAAAGCGGAACGCGTCCGCTCCTGCATTCCTCGTTTATAAATTTTACTTCACGCCGGAAACGGCGACGTTACTTCAGCGTAAGTTATTTTCATCAAGCCGTTTATGCGGCGACGCACAGAAGAGCAGTGATGATTTTGAGCCCCCAAACTGAGCACAAGCCAAAAGAGGCATTGGCATGTTCGTTGCACAGCATAGCCGTGAATATGCTTAGGGGATCATTCTGCCATTTTGGCATCAATCGGCGATTCGCCCTCGTGGGCATCTTCGCCACTGCACTTCTGATCGCCGTCTCATTTACTCCCGTTTCGGCGCAAAGCGATCCTTACAATAAGATCGATTCCGTTATTGTTGGGAGCGCATCGTCGTATCCGGGCGGCAAGTTCTCGGTTCCGGTAACCGTCGTCAATGATGAGGCCATCGCCGGATTCTCAATTCCGCTGAATTACCCCGCTGAATCTCTGACATTTGATTCCGCCAGTTTTGCCGGGTCCTCCGCGCGAGCGTGGGGATTCCACGGCGTCACCCATGATGCAGGAAATGCCACGTTGCTCGTGGGCGGTGTGGCCCTCGGCGAACCGCCGATCAACGTCGGCCGCAACGAACTCGCCAAGCTCTATTTCACCGTGCGCAATGATGTCGATGCCGATGCTAGCGTGACGCTCGACTCCGGTTTCGTCGCCCCGGCCGGTCGGCTCGAACTCAGCGCGTTCGACGCCAAGACGATCCGGCCTTACTTCAAGCCGGGGACGATCACGATCATCGCCGCCAATCGCGCCCCGGAATTTGAACCGCTGTCCGCGCGGACCATCTCCGAGGGAGAAGTGCTGACCTTTTCGGTGCGCGCTGTTGATCCGGAACGCGCGGCTGTGAAACTGCATGCCGGCCGACTGGCTGCCGGCGCCCGGTTCTCCGATCTCGGGAACGGTACCGGGACCTTCCGCTGGCAAGTGCCTTATGTCGGCACCGGTTCCGCCAGCGGCTCACCGTATGTCGTGACCATCTTTGCTTCCGACGGTGAAGCGGGCAGTCACATTGACATTCCCATAACCGTGATCAATTCCAACCGGCCGCCGGTGATTACACTCGGATCATCCATCGCCGCCGGCGCTGGCGATACGCTCTTCATACCGTTTGTCGCCCAGGATCCCGATTTCGAGACCGTCAGTTTCTCCGCGCAGGGAATTCCGGCCGGTGCCCAGATCGGCTCAACGAATCCCGGCTTCTTGCGCTGGGTTTCCGACATTTCCGATTCCGGCGACTATGCCTTCGCCCTGACCGCCACCGATGAAGGCGGCGCCAGTGCGACCGAAAACGTCGAATTCACCCTGTTGCCGACGTTGCCGGTCGAACTTGCCATCAGCGACGAGCAGGCGTACTCCGGCGAGGTTGTCACGATCTCGATCAACCTCCACAATCGCGTGCCGATCACCGGCTTCAACCTGACCATCGGCTTCGATCCGACGCTGATCACCTTCGTGTCTGCCGACAAGACCGGTACCCGCATTGCCGGCTGGCCGCAACTGACGCAGTCGGATGGCACCGACAAGATTTTCATCTCCGCCCGTTCGACCGCTGGCGCTCCGGGCAATGCCCTCGCCGTCGGCAACGGCACGGTCGTAAAGTTGCGCTTCCAGATTTCCTCCAACCTGCAATTTGCCGGGCTCTACTCGCCGCTGGAGTTCGACTATGTTGATCCGGGTGGGGAAGACGAAAATATTGCTCTCGACGCCGCCGGCGCTGCCGTCCCGCGCAGCCAGACTTTGTATTCACCCGGTGGTGTGCTGGTGAAGAAGTACGCCGGTTTGGTCGGCGACATCAACCTGAACGGCGTGGCCTTTGAGATCGGCGACGTCGTCTACTTTACGAATTTCTTCATCAACCCGGCGCAATACCCCTTGACCGGCGAGCGCCTGCAAAATTCCGACATTAATCAGGATGGCGTGCCGGCCACGCTCGGCGACCTGATCCGCCTACTGCTGATCGTTAATGGCGGCGCCAAGCTGGCAACACCCGGTGTCGTGGAGGAATTCGAATACGATCTGAGCGCCGCGGAGAGCGGGCTGGAATACCAACTCACGCAGCCGACGACCGCCGCCGCGGCGCGTCTGGAATTCGAGCTGAGTTCCGCCGCTGACTGCGACGTCGTCCTCGGTGTCTCCGCGCACGATTTTGAACTGCAGTCGCACCGCGACGGCACGCGCCTGCGCGTGCTGCTGCTCGGTGTGCGCGGCCATGTGCCCGAATTGCCGGCCGGCGCCCTGGTGACGATTTCCGACCCGCGCGCGCTTCTGGTGAATCACGAATTTGTCGATGCTTCCGGCTCGACGCTGACGCCGATCCGGCGCAGCACGACGATACTGCCGGACAGCTATGAACTGAATCAGAACTATCCGAATCCGTTCAATCCCGAGACCGTGATTGACTTCGCCTTGCCGCAAGCCGGCGCTGTCAATTTGACGGTCTTCAATCTTCTGGGTGAGACGGTCACAACGCTGCTGGACGGCCCGCTGCCGGCCGGCACGCACCGCGTTGTGTTTCGCGGCCAGGATGCTTCCGGCCGCGGCTTACCGTCCGGCGTCTACTTCTATCGCTTGACCGCCGGCGCGTTTTCGGAAACGAAAAAGATGGTCTTGCTGAAGTAGAGAAAGGCAAGCATGAGCCCATGGCCAGTCCGATCGAGTTTTCTGCCTGTCCGCCGAGCTGGACGGGATT
Source organism: Candidatus Zixiibacteriota bacterium (assembly GCA_020853795.1). Lineage (NCBI taxonomy): Bacteria > Pseudomonadati > Candidatus Zixiibacteriota > Candidatus Zixiibacteriota bacterium. Next base: position 512 of record JADYYF010000046.1, on the reverse strand, counting down.
TTCGCTTTGTGAATAATCTGATTTTGCGAGGTGGTACCATGACCAAGCGAATTTTGCTTGTGTTGGCGCTGATGCTGGCGCTGGCGGTGTTTGTTGCACCGTCCGCTCAGGCGCAGCCGCAGATCTCCGCGGCCGACACGTTCCGCGTGGTTGACACGAAGGGTGCGCCCGGGGCAATCGTCCCGCTCGATCTCTTCGTCGTCAACTCCAAGACGCTGTTGGCCTACAATACCTTCATCCGCATCGACACGAGCATCGTGCGGTTCGTCGGCGTGGAAGACGCCGGCAACTATTTCGTCAACATCGAAAACATCGATCGCGGCAACAACAACATCTTCTGCTTTACGCCGCCGTCGATGGTCGCCAACGATTCGGTGAACGGCGCGATCTTCGCCGCCGGCGACCTGAATCCGGCCAACGGCTGTACCTTCATGCCGATCGGCCGCGGTCGTATTGCCCGTTTCTACGTGCAGGTCAAACCGAATATTTCGCTTGGGACCACAACCGACATT
>JADYYF010000045.1 GCA_020853795.1 Candidatus Zixiibacteriota bacterium | reverse complement strand
CCGCAACCTTCCGCCCGTCAATCGACAGCCAGCTCTTCCGCGCCCACAATATCAACCCGCATCCGATCAGCATCAAAATGTCGCGCACAATCAAGCTTTGCACCGGCCCCTTCGCGCGTGACGTCGTCGAGAAACATCCGCACTCGATATTGACCCCCTTGACCAGCGCATTCGCCAGCGCCACGATAAACACCGCCAGCAGCCCGCCAATCACCACTGTCGCCGCCTTCTCCCAGTAGCCGATCACCATCAGCACTCCCGCAACCAATTCCACCCACGGCAATAACAGCGCAAACACGTTGATCATCTGCCCCGGCAGCATGTGATAATTGTAAATGATCCGCGCAAACTGGTCGGGATGAACGACCTTGTCCAGCGCCGCATAGATAAACGTCCCGCCGATTACCAGCCGAAGCAGAAACAGGAAATATGGATTAGTTAGCAGTTTCTTCATGGCTCACCTCGACCGGCAGTTGATGCTTGCTCCACTGCGTCCATCCGCCGAAAAAGATCTCGACGTTCTTGTAACCGTATTCCTGCGCTAACAGCCGCGCCAGGAACAATGACGACTCGCATTCCGATCCTGAGCAGTAGGTCACGATCAACGTGTCCTTCGGCAACTCCGCCAGAATCTTGTCCTTGTAATCCTCGAAGTAGTCATACGGGAAACTGATCGCCCCGGCAATGTGTCCCTCTTTGTACTCCTCCGGCTCGCGCGCGTCGATAAACACGTGCCGCTTGGCCGACCAGCGATCGAACGCTTCCGCCATCCGCAGCGTCGGGGGATCACCCGGCTCGTAGGATGGGGAAGTCCACGTTGAATCCGCGTCCGACAGTGATGTCGGCCAGTTGCCAATCCAGGCGACCTTATTCGGATTAACGAGATTATTTACCCCCCCCAGAATCGCTGCGAGTACGACGATGATGATGATTTTCTTAATCATTAACGACTTCTGTTGTATTCTCACCCGTTGTCGAACGCTTATTGCTTATACGGAATCAGTTATCGGCTGTTCCAACCCGAAATTGCCGGAAAGATCCCCCGCGGATCGAATTCTGTCTTGATCCGCCGGGCGATTTCTCCCGCCTTGTCTCCCGCCGGCTTCAGGCCCTCCAGCGGCGCCAAACGGGGAATCCTCTGTGCTACCGGCAGCAAATCCTTCCCATATGGCCGCGCTCCGCGCGGATACAACCGTAGCGAGACCTCCGCAATCACGCCCAGCGTCCCGAAACTCCCGCAGAACAGCTTCGGCAGATCATACCCGGCCACTGACTTGTACGTGATCGCGCCGGTCTTGACCAGCGCCCCATCCGCCGTGACGACCGATAATGCCAGCACCCAGCGGGAGATATTGTACCACTCTGTGCCGTTCGCGATCTGCCCCGTGGCTACCACTCCGCCCACCGTCCCCGTCGCCGATATCTCCAGGAACGGGACGAACAGCCCGTGCTGCGCCAACTCCGCGTACAACTCCGCCAACTTCATCCCGGCCCGGCAAGTCACGTAGTAATCCGCCCGCTCCAGCCGCACGATTCCCACCAAAGCCGACGTCGAGAGCCGGACCAGCTGCCGATCCGCTACCGCTATCGACACGTTGTGCGAATTGGTTCCGGAGGTAATCAACAACGCGCCGTCCGGCGTCGCTCTGACTCCCTCGGCAAGTTCATCAATACTGTGGGGGGCGAACACGGCGTCCGGATTGCTCATCGTTCGCCGAATTGGAGGGCTGTCTGCGTTGCGGGCTTCACTCCGCCAATATAGCCGATCTGCGCCGTCCGGTCAATCGGTGGTGCAGCGAATCTCCGACTCGCGCACGTCGATATTGATCAGATTGGTTGAAGTGACCCGGTTCTGTTGAACAAACACCGACACATCGGGACACTGCTCCGGCAGACCGCTGACGTTGATCCGAATGCTGAGATAGAGGAACGTCGGCGCCAGCTCTTCAAAAATCACCGACGCCGGCTGGTGGTTCGGCACCGTGACCGCCTCCGACTGCTGCATCAGCGTATGCGCCGCGTCCGCGTAGACGGTGAGGATCATCGGGATATTCAAAGTATCCGGCAGGATCCCAAAATCATCGTCGACCACAAACCGCGCTTCCAGGTCGCCCGACCGCGCCGGCAACTCATCATCGCCTTTACGACTACACCCCGCAACCGTCAGCAGTGCGAGTGTCAACACGAGCAAATATCTCAAAGTCAATCTCCCTCGCTACAATCGCCAATCAATCTACCGACAGCTTAGACGTCTTACAAGTTCATTTGGTTTAATCTCGCGCCATAGTGCTTGGGTAGGAAGAATAAGCTGAATTTTCGACCGCGAAAGAATGCTTTTGCCTCTGTCAAGGCAAACGCTTCTCAGCTTGGTCGACGAAATGACCCATGGCCACCCCGCCGTCACCGTTGCGGCAGCCGCAGGTCAACCACCGTAGGTCAGGATCCCCGCGATCCTGACGTGCATTCCACCCCCTGCAGTGCCGACTTCAGTCGGCTCTCCGCCCTTACCCGCTCAACCCCGCCGAATCTCGTTGCGGCAGGTCTTGATCCCGCACACTTGTGTCTCCGTGATTTCCGCGTCACTCTCCAGTGCGGGATTGTGACCTGCCGCCATGCCAACCTACATCGGGCACGAATTTCTTCGCCCCCACTCCTCTCGCCGCCGACGATTCCCCCTTAGCAAACGGGGCCGGGGGTTGTACTGATTCACCTTGCACTGCCTGCGTCTCCGAACGCTGTAGCTCCGCACACTACCGCTTGTCATTG